>JAVVZN010000116.1:0-5267 GCA_036650555.1 Rikenellaceae bacterium | reverse complement strand
CTGCATATTTCAATCGTGCTCTTGTTCATGCCAGTAGCAACCGACCAATGAATGCTATTTCGGATTTTAATAAGGTAGTTGCACTCGATTCCACAAATTCACTTACCTACTTCAATCGAGCTTTGTTGCTCTCTCAGATTGGTGACTACAACAAAGCCATGGACGACTACAACAAAGTGGCGACCTACTCTCCAAATAATGTGTTAGTCTATTTTAATCGTGGAATGTTGAATAATCAATTGGGAAATGTGGAGGGTGCTGAGAAAGATTTCACTAAAGCAATCGAATTATATCCAGATTTTGCCAATGCCTATCTAAGTCGTTCCAATGTCAGATATAGAGTAGGCAATATGACAGGTTCTAAATCCGACCACGATATTGCCACTAAAAAGATACAAGAATACAAAACTAAGATGCTTGATAGCACCTTCTCGTCTTATGCTGATACCAGCAAGATGTTCAACTCATTGCTCTCTTTTGATGTAGATTTTGGTAATAAAGATTTTGAAAATATTACAAACACAAATCTTGAGGTGAAGCTCGAACCAATGTATCGCTACACGTCTGCCACAGAGCCTGATAAAGTGGTTGGATATGCTTATAAAAACCCTGCATTGCAGCTACAAAAATCTGCACTCAAAGATTATGGTTTGCTGCTTGTTTCGCTGAAAGATCAACATAGCGAAGATAAAATCAAAGAACTAAGCGTAAAGGTCAATAAGTTATTATTAAAAGATCCTAAGAATGAGATATTAGAGTTTGCTCTTGGCGCTGCTGATCATGCTCTTCGACAATACACAAATGCCATTAAATATTATAGTGCTGCAATAGAGAAATCACCATCGAATCCGTTCTACTACATGAGTCGTGCGGTGGCAAATGCTGAGATGACAGAGTTTGTGGCGCAAATAGATAATAAAAATCATAAGTTGCTTGTTGATGCTGATCCTGTAAACCAGTTGAAGAACACACAAAAGATCTACAACTACGATCGTGCCTTGGAAGATATTAATCAAGCGATAAAACTAAATCCTAAAGTTGCACACTTCTATTATAACCGTGCGCACATACTCTATCTGTCTGGCGATTTGGTCAGCGCAATAAACGACTACACAAAAGCTATCGACTTATATCCATTTATGGCAGATGCTTATTTCAACCGTGGAATAATTCAGGTTCGACTCAAAGAAACAAAAAAAGGATTTCTTGATATATCACACTCAGGCGAGCTTGGCAACACCAACGCCTACGATGTGTTGAAACGATATGGTAAATTATTAAATAAATAAAAATGAAAATAGTACCAATAAAAAAGGCGAATGGCCCTTTGTTTGAAAAGTTCTGGGATGTCTACACTTATAGCTTTCCTCTGCATGAAAAACGCACATACAAAAATCAATGTAAGGCAGTGGAGTCGGGCGATTGTTCGGTCGATGCCTTCTTAGTTGATGGGAGTTTCGTTGGTTTTTTGATCTATTGGGAGTTTGAGACATTCATCTATGCAGAGCATTTTGCTTTGGCAAAAGAGGTGCGTTCAAATGGTTATGGCTCTAAAATTTTATCTACATTTATCGAAAATCATTCTGATAAATGTTTGATACTCGATATTGATCCAATTGTAAACGAGATTACCGAACGTCGTCGTAATTTCTATTTCAGACTTGGTTTCAAACAAAATCCATACCTCCACATCCATCCATCGTATGAGAGTGCTGATGGAGAGCGTTTTGAGCTTATATTAATGTCGCATGGCAGAGAACTAACTCCTCAAGAGTTTGCAGAGTTCAAAAACACATTGTACACTAAAATTATAACTTACTAATGGATATTGCAGAGTTAGGCGAGTTTAAATTTATAGAACACATCACTCGTCGTGAGAAAAAAAGAAACAAATCTACTTTAGCAGCCATAGGAGATGATGCAGCTGTTTTGAATATGAGTAAAGGCGAAGCGTTGGTCACCACTGATCTTATGGTTGAGGGGTTGGATTTTGATCTCACCTACACCCCAATGAAACATCTAGGATATAAAAGTGTGGTTGTTGCAGCATCGGATATTTGTGCTATGGGCGGAGTGCCAACTCAAATATTAATATCGCTTGCTCTCTCCAAACGTTTCACCGTTGAGATGATAGATGAGTTCTATGATGGTGTGGATATTGCAGCTAATGAGTATAAAATAGATCTTGTAGGCGGCGACACCTCTGCATCGCTCACAGGATTTATGATCTCAACCACATGTCTGGGTAGTGTGGCAAAAGGCGGAGCTATTTATCGTAGTGGTGCCCACGACACCGATCTGATTTGTGTGAGCGGTGATCTTGGTAGTGCCTACATCGGCATGAAATTATTTGAGAGAGAGAAAAAAGTGCTCTCTGGTAATAACATAGCCCAACCCGAATTTGGTGATTATACCTACCTATTGTCGCGCGCTCTAAAACCAACACTGCGCACCGACATCATTAAGAGCCTTGCTGAGAACTCACTTAAACCAACATCTATGATCGACATATCCGACGGCTTAGCCTCAGAAATTCTTCATATATGTAAAAAATCTAATGTTGGCGCCAAGATATTTATAGATAGATTACCTATCGTAACAAAATCGTATGAGGCAGGTGAAGAGTTGGGTATTGATCCAATAATCTCTGCTATGAATGGTGGTGGCGACTATGAACTAATGTTTACTTTGCCAGTTGCTGATCATGAAAAGGTGTTGGCAATAGATGGTATCTCAGTGGTTGGCTATATCACACCGGTAGGCGAAGGGGTGAATCTTGTTACCGCAGAAAATCGTGAGATAACCATTAAAGCACAAGGACATAAATAATTTGATATAGAAGCTATTTTAATTTATTAATTTCGTTCTTTTCGGCTCTTTTTGCCCCTGTTTTCGCTCTCTAAATCCTCATTTAGCTCGCTAAAATTGGATTTACAGAACAAAAACTAGAAAAAATAGTTCAAAAATAACTTCGATAACAAATAAAAACAGTTTTTTAATAGAAAAGCACACAGTGCTTACTTTTTTAATATAACCTTATAAATAATGATTAATTTAGTTTTATTTGGCCCTCCGGGCGCGGGAAAAGGCACACAAGCCGACAAAATCAAACAACACTACAACCTCCTTCATATCTCCACAGGTGAGGTGATACGTTCACAAGTGAAAGCTGGTACTGAGCTTGGAAAAGTTGCAGAGAAACAGATGTCTGGTGGTGGATTAGTGTCGGATGAATTAGTTATCGGATTAATAAAAAATTATCTTGCAGATCAAAAAGGCGCTAAAGGAACAATTTTCGACGGTTTTCCTCGCACAACTGCACAAGCAGAGGCTTTTGATGTTATGCTAAAAGAGATTGGTGAAGATGTTACAATCATGATAGCGCTTGAAGTTGCCGAAGATGAGCTTGTCAAACGTTTGTTACTACGTGGTAATGTCAGCGGTCGTGCCGACGATATGAGCGAAGATGTGATCCGTCATCGTATCTCAGTCTACAACGCGCAAACTGCAATAGTAAGTGATTTCTATCAAAAGCAAAGTAAATATGTGGCAATAAACGGTGTTGGCACAGTTGATGAAATCTTCAATCGTATCTGCGACGTGTTGGATAGGTGCGTGAAATAGGTAGTAAATTACGACAGCTTTTAATACAAAAACAACAAGCACTATGTGCTTAATACTCATGTGATATGGCTCTGAAGATTACCAATTATAGCGATTTAATGCAGAAACACATTAAAAAAGTTTTGTTGATATGTAGTTCCTACGACTCCTTCACCTTGGAGGAAGATGGGCAGCTTGAGAGTCAGATCACAAGTGAGTATTTAGAGTTAAATTTGTCGCAGCCACCCGAATTTATAAGGGTAAATTCAGCAGCAGAAGCATCTGATATTCTCAGTTCGGATATAAATATAGACCTTATAATCACCATGTTAAATATTGGTGAGGTGGATCCTTTCAGTTTCGCGCTATCGGTTAAAGCCGAAGGACACAACATTCCAATCGTGCTATTATCGCATTTCACACGTGAGATCACAATGCGTCTTGAAAAAGAAGATCTATCGGGAGTTGACTATGTGTTTTGTTGGTTGGGTAATGCAGATCTTATCCTTGCCATTATCAAGCTACTCGAAGATAAGATGAACGCAGAGAGTGATATAGCAGGCGTTGGAGTTCAAGCTATCTTGCTTGTTGAAGACTCTATACGTTTCTATTCCACATATCTTCCTTTGATCTATCGTCTTGTGTTGCAGCAGTCGCAGGAGTTTTTGACCGAGGCACTAAATGAGCAGCAGCAGATGCTACGTCGTCGTGCTCGTCCAAAAATTCTTTTTGCGCGCACCTACGATGAGGCTATCAACTATTATCATAAATATTCGAGCAATATTCTAGGGGTAATATCTGATGTGACATTCAAAATGAAAGATACTGACCTGCAAGAGGTCGATGCAGGAATTGAACTAGTGCAAAATATTAAGGCACACAATATGTTGATGCCAATTGTTTTGCAGTCGTCAAGGCTAAACATGCGCGATAAGGCGCATGAGATAGGCGCCGGATTTATTCATAAATACTCAAAAACTCTTTTAATAGAGTTGTCATCATTTATCCGAAAAGAGTTCTCGTTTGGCGATCTGATATTTACAAATCCAGAAACAAACGAAGTGGTGGCTCGTGTCACCTCACTTGCTGATCTTCAAGAGCTTGTGAAAGAGATAAGTATTGATGTTCTCCTCTATCACGCCTCTCAAAATCACCTCTCAAAATGGTTGTTTGCTCGTGGGTTATTCTCACTTGCTGAAGAGTTGCGTAAAATAAACATAGATCAGTTCGACTCTCTTGATGAATTTAGAAAATCTATAATACAAACTATCCGTGACTATCGTAGCTTACTTGGTCAAGGTGTGATTGCACAGTTCAATATCGAAACCTACAACAACTATATCTGGTTTGCGCGTATCGGCACTGGCTCTCTAGGTGGTAAGGCTCGCGGTTTGGCATTCATCAATAAAGTGTTGGAGCAGCATGAGTTGTATCATAAATTCGACAACGTGCGTATATCCATACCTCGCACTGTGGTCATAGCAACCGATTATTTCGATGAATTTATCTCTATCAATGGATTGCAGTATGTGATCAATAGCGACAACGACGACATAGATATTTTGTCGGAATTTGTTGGTTCTCGTCTACCAGAGAGGCTTAACGACGAGCTACGTGCCTACATTCGAACCATAAAATATCCTATCGCCGTTCGCTCATCGTCG
>JAVVZN010000115.1:0-5341 GCA_036650555.1 Rikenellaceae bacterium | reverse complement strand
TGCCATAAACACAATTACCACCACCTTACTAGCATACATACGCAAACCAATGGTTGATCTATTCCTTGGAAAAAAAGATGAAACAGAAAGAGGAGTCATCACAGCGCTACGAATGGGGTTCTCACATTTTATTATATTCATCTTTGCAATGATACTTGTGCAAAACAGTGTTATATTTACGCTAGAAACATTATCATTCAATAATTTTCATCTATTACTATTGAGGATTATTGCAAGCACTATATGCTCAACTATTTTTGTTTACATACTTCACCTTCCATTTTTTCGCGGGTCTGAATACGACAACAACATATAACTATACTACATAAAACAGTGAATAATAGAAGTCTAGAGATTAAAATATTTGTAATCGCGGTTACAGCAATAATATTGCTTAGACTCTTTTATCTTCAAGTTATAGATGATCGTTACAAACTTGGCGCCTCGGCAAATGCAATACGGTTAGTTATTCAATATCCTCCGCGTGGAGAGATATATGATCGTAAAGGTGAATTTCTAGCACAGAGCAAAGAGGCATACGATTTGATGATCACCCCAATAGACGTGAAACAATTCGACACTCTTATGCTATGTAAACTGCTTGACATAGATAAAAAAGAGCTTATCGACGGAATCACAAAAGCAAAACGTTATTCATATCGACGCCCCTCAATTTTACTAAAGCAGCTATCCAAAGAGGCTAAGATGCGATTTGAAGAGTACACCTTTCCAGGGTTCTACACTCAATACCGCACCGTGCGCTCATATCCATTTCACACAGGCGGCAACATACTTGGCTACGTTGGTGAGGTGAACGATGCCGCAATAAAAAGAGATGACTACTATAAGGGTGGCGACTACATAGGCATGACAGGAATTGAGCTAGCCTACGAATCACTACTACGCGGCAAAAAAGGAGCCAAACAAGAGCTAGTCGATGTTCACGGAGCACCACAAGGATCATATAAAAACGGAATGTTCGACACACTACCTGTGCCCGGAACCTCAATCACCTCAACTATTGATCTGGATCTACAACTTCTGGGGGAGGAGATGATGAAGGGGAAGATAGGCTCGATAGTGGCGATAGAACCTCAAACGGGAGAGATACTCATGATGGTTAGCTCACCAACCTACAACCCCGATGAGCTGATAGGCAGAAACCGTAGTAAAAACTATGCTGAGATGGTGTTTAGCCCTCAGAAACCGCTTTTTAATAGAGCAGTCAAAGCTTCGTATCCTCCAGGGTCTACCTTTAAATTAGCGGTTGGATTGGCAGGACTACAAGACAAAGTCATAAAACCTACCACAGTATATTCATGTCACGGAGGTTTCTATTATGGTAACAAAATATTGAAATGTCACTCTCACCCACCCAACGTTGATTTCTACTACTCCATACAAACCTCATGCAACAACTATTATTGTAATGTTTACCGTGCAATACTAGAGAATAATGCCTACAAAAGCACAAAAGAGGCGTATGCAGGTTGGCGAGAGAAGATGCTCTCATTAGGGTTTGGACGGAAACTCGACTCCGACTTTCTAGGAGAGTTAAGCGGCAACATACCATCTGTGGAATACTATGATCGCATCTACAATGGGCGCTGGAACGCACTAACCACCATCTCTCTCTCAATAGGACAAGGAGAGATAGGTGTCACGCCTTTGCAGCTTGCCAATTTCATTGCCACGATTGCCAACCGCGGTTTTTATTACATACCTCATATCATAAGATCTATCGGCAAGGATGGGAAGATAGATGAACGTTTCTACAAGAAAAACCAAACTCTAATCGACAAAGAGAATTTCGAGTTGGTGACTGAGGGAATGTGGCGAGCAGTCAATGTTGGAGGGACAGCTTCACGCTGTGCTATTCCAAATATGGATGTATGTGCAAAAACAGGAACAGCGCAAAATCCACACGGCAAAGACCACTCCACTTTTGCAGCCTTCGCTCCTCGCAACAACCCAAAGATTGCAGTGTCGGTTTATGTTGAAAACGGAGGTTTTGGAGCCACCATTGCACTTCCTATCGCAAAGATAATACTTGAAAAATATCTTCTAGGTGAGGTTAAAAGCGTTGATATTTTGGAAAATATAAAAAATATGACCGTTTATTATAAAGAGAATAATGCTGGGCAATAATAGAGATAACACAATATTTTCGGGAGTAGATTGGATAACAGTATCTATCTACTTCGCGCTCGTTATTATGGGATGGATCACCATCTTCGCTGCCGTTTACAATGAGGAACACTCTAGTATATTAGACATATCACAACAATATGGGGCACAACTCGTGTGGATATGTATATGTACTATCATATCAATCTCTATTCTACTTATTGAAGATAGATTTTTCCATATTTTTGCCTATCTTATTTATGCCGCCACCATCGTAACACTACTTGCAGTACTGCTATTTGGCAAAGAGGTGAACGGAGCTAAGGCATGGTTTGAGATAGGGCAGTTCAGAATACAGCCATCTGAATTTGCTAAATTTGCAACAGGATTGGCACTGGCAAAATATATGAGCTCCTACAACTTCAACATAAAGCGCATAAGCAATATATTCGCTGTTTTTTTCATTGCTTTGTTGCCAGCGGTTATCATCCTAGCGCAGAACGACACAGGTTCAGCACTTGTCTATGGTTCATTTTTGATAATGCTCTACCGTGAAGGTTTCACCCCATGGATATATATAATTCTGTTTATGGTTATTGCTCTATTTGTATTATCATTTATAATCGAAACATGGGCATTAATACTACTCATTTTCATCTGCATAATAATTTTAGAATCTATCAAGAATGGTATGATTCTACTAAAAGCACAATATCTTGGATTAACAATGTTTGTATGGCTCCTCATTGAGCTATTGCAATCCACAGGGATATTTACTTTTAACATCAACACAACGTTTACACTGCTAATATCAATATTAATTACTTTACCTGCTGTTATCATATATATGATAAAGCTACACCTTCCAAATGTAACTGCCTATCTCACATTGCTAATAGGATCGGTGCTGCTGATCTCATCGGTAGATTTTGTATTCAACAATATGATGCAGGTGCATCAACAAAAACGCATACTCGACCTACTCGGTCTTGAAAGCGATACTAAAGGTTGGGGTTACAACGTAAATCAATCAAAAATAGCGATAGGTTCCGGCGGATTCCTTGGTAAAGGTTATCTAAACGGCACTCAAACAAAATATAATTTTGTTCCTGAACAAAGCACCGACTTTATATTCTGCACCATTGGCGAAGAGTGGGGATTTGCTGGTAGTGCACTGATAGTAATTCTTTTTACTGTGCTCATAATACGTTTAATGCGCATGGGCGACAACCAGAAAGAACCTTTCGGGCGAATTTACTGCTACTACGTGGCGTCGATTTTAATGTTTCATATGGCAATCAATATAGGCATGACCATTGGTCTTATTCCAGTGATAGGCATACCACTCGCCTTCTTCAGCTACGGCGGCTCCTCACTTATGGCATTCACTATTTTGCTTTTTATAGCCATAAGGCTCGACAGTAGAAGAAATGAAATATCGCGATTCTAAATTAAATTTTATACATTTGTATATATTTATATATTGTTGTCTGGTAAAAACTTCAAACATAGTGTGTAATAGTGTGATTTACTTCTATTTATAGCACGTTTACCTACTAGTGGCTTGGAAATTTTCACCTCATACATCAATAATAGATTAATACTTTTTTGAGAAAAAAGCACGCACTTGCAGTGCTTCAAAAAACGAAAACCCTCTTAGAGTGTTTTCGGGAGCTGCCGAAAGCAGCTCTAGGTTTTCGCTTAGAGGTAAGGCATAATTTTTAACCAGACAGCAATAATTACGACTTATATAATGGCTTTTATTATAGATAAACAAGCTAAATGCGCAGTCATAGGCTATGGAAGCTGGGCAACAGCATTAGTAAAAATACTACTAGAGAACGAATCCGACATAATATGGCACATTCGCAACCCAGATGTTGCCGATCATATTATGTTGCACTCTCATAATCCTAAATATCTGAGTTCAGCCACATTCGACACAGATAAGATAACTATTACCGACGACATCAATTTTGCTATTGACAACGCCGATATAATCATTTTAGCTGTTCCGTCAGCCTTTTTGGAAACCACATTGGAGCCACTTACTCTTCCAATCACAAACAAATTTATAATCTCAGCAATCAAAGGCATCGTTCCAAATGGATTTTTAACTATTGCAGAGTATGTAAATCAAAAATATGATCTTCCATTCAGTCAAATAGGGGTGATCACAGGTCCATGTCATGCAGAAGAGGTGGCGCTTGAACGACTATCATACCTGAATATTGTAACCACACACCCAGAAAACTGCGAACTGCTGGCGTCAAAATTTCGATGTAAATACATACATATCAATCTTCTTTCAGATATTTACGGTGCAGAATATAGCGCAGTAATAAAGAATGTGTATGCCATTTCGGTTGGCATAGCGATAGGGTCTGGCTATGGCGACAACTTTATTTCTGTGTTGATTGCCAACGCCAACGATGAGATAAACCGTTTTCTCGAAGAAACATATCCTCACAAACGCAACACAAGCACATCTGCTTATTTGGGCGACCTCCTTGTGACCTGCTACTCACAATTCAGCCGAAACAGAACATTTGGCATGATGGTAGGTAAAGGCTACTCTGTGAAAAGCGCACAGATAGAGATGGCAATGATAGCCGAAGGCTACTGGGCAGCAAGTTGCATAAACCAGATTTGTGATAAAAAACATATAGACCTACCAATTGCAAAAGCTGTCTACGCCATTTTATACGAGAGAGCCTCTGCTAAATCAGTCTTCAACAAACTAGCATCAAAACTACTATAACATACAGTTTATTATACATACTTAAAATAAACATATAGCGAAAAAGAGAATTAGAGCAAAGCGTAGCGAATTAGCTGAATGCCATATCACGGATTTTTGTACTTTTGTACTCGGATAAAAGATAAGAAATATGGTTAAAAAAAATCAGTCAAAAAGATTGACAGAGCAACATAAAGAATCTAAAGGTGTGGTTGGCATATTTGGCGAAGAAGCCAAATTGCATGACATGACAGTCGAAAAGATTTCTCATTTTGTCATTAAACAACTGGAGAAAGATTTTCCTCAATTATCGTTTCGATATAGGACAAGTATAAAAAAAGAAGAAATTAATGAAGCGTTAAGGAAAATCGACCATGAATTAGGACAAACTCTTTTCGTGGAAAATTCCAGCATCATTCCTGACGGAGGTATAATAGAAGTGAGAGATGATGATGGAGAGTGGAGAGTTGTGTT
>JAVVZN010000114.1:0-5384 GCA_036650555.1 Rikenellaceae bacterium | reverse complement strand
GTGGCTATGCGGTGCTCAAAGATGTGTATAAAACCATCGTCTTTGAATTGGCAAAATACCGTAACAGCCTTTCAGAAACACCGGTCATTCCTGAACGTGTGATTACTCGTCCACCTTCTGCAGAACTTCGTCCAGATCAAAAAGATAGCGATTCACTACCAGAATATTCGGAATTAGATGCAATTCTTCACTGTTTGATCGAAGAAAACATGTCGGTACTCGAAACAGTGGCGAAAAAACACAACGTAGACACAGTGGCAAAAGTTGCAAAACTTATTGCTATATCGGAGCACAAACGGTTTCAATTGCCTCCAATAGTAAAGTTATCATCTGCAACTCTCGGTATAGACAGAATATACCCGATAGCATCAAAACTAACCTACTAAACCATGTCACAAATAGAGCATAAGGGCATTGTCAGCTCCATCACAACCACATCTATCGAGATAGAAATTGCCGTTGGCTCGGCATGTGAGAAATGTCATATAAAAGGGGCATGTCAAGGTTCGTCAGAAAACGAAAAACGAGTTGTGGTTGTTGATAGAAAAAGAGGCGAAAGCTACGAAATAGGAGAGAAAGTAACACTTTTCTTTTCCGAAAAAGAGGGATTAATTGCGGCTGCACTAGCATACGTCATTCCAATCATTATCAGTGTTATAGCTTTGACTATAATGATAGGGAATCAAGTGAGCGAACCGATAGCGGCGTTAATTTCTTTGGCAATAATAGTTACATATTTCATTATTTTGTATATCTTTAGACACGAAATTAAGAGAAAAATAGAGATAAAAGTTGAGAAAATAGAGATTTAGACGCTATTGAAACAACATTTTGTTAAGTAAATTAGAAGCTGTTTTAATTTATTAATTTTGTTCTTTTCGGCTCTTTTTGCCCCAATTTTCGCTCTATAAATCCTCATTTAGCTCGCTAAAATCGGATTTACAGAACAAAAACTAGGACAAAAATAGCTCTAAAATAACTTCGATAACAAATTAAAACAGCTTCTTAGAAACTAGTATTATAATGAACGAAACATTGCTTTTTACTGTTATTACTTTGTGTGGTCTGGGCATAGCCTCAGCAATTGTGCTCTACTATGTGGCTCAGAAATTCAAAGTATATGAAGATCCACGCATAGACGACGTTGAGAAAATGCTACCTGGCGCAAATTGCGGTGGATGTGGTTTTCCAGGCTGTCGTGGCATGGCAGACGCACTTGTCAAATCAGAATATATCGACTCGCTATATTGTCCTGTCGGTGGTAGCGACACTATGAAAGCCGCTGCAACATACCTAGGAAAAGTGGCAGCAGAGAAAGAACCTACCGTTGCCGTTTTGAAATGCAATGGCACATGCACAAATCGCCCACACACAAACATCTACGACGGAGCATTATCATGCGCCATACAAGCATCGTTATACAGCGGTGAAACAGGGTGCTCTTTTGGATGCCTTGGTTGTGGAGATTGCGAAGCAGCATGTAGCTTTGGCGCACTAAAAATCAACAAACAAACAGGTCTGCCAGAGATAGATGAAACATTGTGCACAGCATGTGGCAAATGCGTTACAGCTTGTCCTAAATCCATTATTGAACTTCGCAAAAAAGGAGTCAAAGGGCGTAGGATATATGTAAACTGCTCTAGTAAAGATAAAGGTGGTGTGGCACGTAAGGCGTGCACAGCAGCTTGTATAGGTTGTGGAAAATGTGTTAAGGCATGTGCTTTTGAGGCTATCACCTTAGAGAATAACCTAGCCTACATTGATGCTTCAAAATGTAAGTTATGTAGAAAATGTGTGGTTGAATGCCCCACAGGAGCAATCATTGAAGTAAACTTTCCTCCTCGCCCAGTAAAAGTGGCAGTCGAAGAAACAACTAAAGAGAAAAACGCATAAATTTCAGAAAATAAAACAATTATGCTTAAAAGTTTTAAAATAGGCGGCATCCATCCATGCGACAACAAGATCAGTAAAGCCTCAGCAATTGAAGTTTTACCTCTGCCAAAACGTGTTGTTATTCCACTTTCTCAGCACATAGGCGCACCAGCAACCGCTTTAGTTGCTAAAGGCGATAAAGTAAAAGTTGGAGAACTGATAGGTCAATCGGCAGGGTTTGTTTCGTCAAATATTCACTCGTCGGTTAGTGGCACAGTGACATCTGTTGAGGCTGTTGCAGACACATCTGGCATGAAAAAAATGTCGGTCATAATCAACGTTGAAGATGATGAGTGGTGCGAAGATATCATTCGCGATGCGGCAGTAATAAAAGAGTGTAGCCTATCTGCTGCGGAAATAATTACCAAAATTGCTGCATGCGGCATTGTAGGCATGGGAGGTGCAACATTCCCAACCAGTGTGAAACTCACACCTCCACAAGGAAAAAAAGCCGAAGTGCTTATCATAAATGGAGTTGAGTGCGAGCCTTACCTCACTGCCGATCATCGTGTTATGATAGAAAGAGGCGAAGAATTGCTAGTTGGTATTGAGATTCTACGTGTGGCACTCGGTGTAAACAAAGCCTACATAGGCATCGAAAACAACAAACCAGATGCAATAGAATCACTTACAAATATAAACACAAACAGCCATATAGAAGTTGTGCCTTTGAAGGTTAAATATCCACAAGGGGGTGAAAAACAACTTATCGACGCAATCACCTCGCGTGAAGTTCCATCTGGAGCACTACCAATAGACGTTGGCGCAGTGGTTCAGAATGTTGGAACAGCACTTGCTGTTTATGAAGCTGTTCAAAAAAACAAACCTCTCTTTGAACGTATTGTCACAGTAACAGGTAAAACAGTTACAAACCCTAAAAATCTACTTGTCAGAATAGGTACTCCAGTTTCAGATCTACTCAACTATTGTGGATTCGACGATGAGCAAACCGAAAAAGTTATAGGCGGAGGTCCTATGATGGGACGTGCCATGTGTAATGTTGAAGGCAGCATCACCAAAGGATCATCTGGTGTTCTACTGATGAACAAAGAAGAGTCGCGTCGCCCAGAAGCCCAAACATGTATTCGTTGTGGAAAATGCGTGAGCGTATGCCCAATGGGTCTAGAGCCATATATGATCGCTGTGCTTAGCAAAAAAGGATTGTTTGAAGATGCAGTTGAGCACAAACCAAATGATTGCATCGAATGTGGTTCATGTTCTTTTACATGTCCTGCAAACCTTCCTCTACTTGACAACATACGTTTAGCAAAAACCGAAGTAATGAAAATTCTTCGCAGCAAAAAATAAAAGTATATAAATTATAAGAAAATGATAAACAAACTTATAGTATCGCCATCGCCACACATAAAAGGCAGCGTCACCACTTCTCGACTAATGAGCGATGTGATAATAGCACTTATACCTGCTTTTTTGGTATCGGTCATATTTTTCGGCATCTCAGCGGTTGTCATTACTGCCACAGCTGTTGTTTCGTGTATAGCTTTTGAATATCTTATTTGTCGTTTTTTACTCTGCACATCAACCACAATAAAAGATTATTCAGCTGCACTTACAGGTTTGCTATTAGCATTCAACCTTCCTCCTTCAATCCCTATTTGGATGGTAGTTGTTGGGTCGTTAGTTGCCATCGGAGTTGGTAAAATGTCGTTCGGAGGATTGGGAAACAACCCTTTCAACCCTGCACTTGTTGGACGTGTGTTTTTGCTGATCTCTTTCCCTGTGAACATGACATCATTCACTCCAACCACAATATCTCCCGATGCTCTTTCTGGAGCCACCCCACTAGCATTTATGAAAGAGGCTATAAAAGGCGGACAACCAGTATCAGAACTAATGAATAACTTCTCATATTCGTCGCTTTTTATTGGCGATAAAGCAGGATCACTAGGTGAGGTGGCATCAATAGCCCTACTAATAGGTTTTGCATACCTGCTTTACAGAAAGGTTATCACATGGCATATTCCAATCTACATATTAGGTACAATAGCTATTTTCAGCGGAATATTCTGGCTTATTAATCCAGAAATGTATCTATCACCTCTATTCCAAATTTTCACAGGTGGTGCACTTTTGGGTGCCATCTACATGGCAACCGACTATGTGACCTCTCCAATGAACACCAAAGGAATGGCAATATATGGCATTGGAATAGGGTTAATCACAATCATAGTACGTATGTGGGGCTCGTATCCTGAAGGCATATCATTTGCAATTTTGATTATGAATGGAGTGACACCGCTGATAAACAAATATACAAAACCAAGCCGTTTCGGAGAAAAAATTAAAAAATAATAAAAGCACAATGTGCTCAACTCTTCATAAAGCAAAAGATAATGAAATCATCTTTAACAAATATGGTAATGGTATTACTGCTGATAACTCTAATTGCGTCGGCAGCGGTTGGTGTTGTGTATCAACTAACTATTGAACCCATACGAAACTCAAAAATTGAGAAGTTAAACAAAGCAATAGTGGAGGTGCTACCTCAGTTCAAAACTCTTGCACCGGAGAAAACTATTGAGATCGACGGTGAAGAAGTAAAAATTTATACTGCCCTAAACGATCAAGACACAATAGGATATGCCATTGAGAGTTTTTCTAAAAACGGTTTTGGTGGTATGATAAAGATTTTGGTTGGCTTTACTGTCGACGGCACAATCTACTCCACCGAAGTGTTGTCGCACACCGAAACTCCCGGTCTAGGCGATAAAATGGATAAGAAAAAAAGTAATTTTTCTCAACAATTTAAAGAGAAAAACCCTGCATCCTACAACCTATCGGTTAAAAAAGATGGTGGCGATGTTGATGCTATTACAGCAGCCACAATTTCGTCACGCGCATTTACAAATGCAGTAGACAACGCATATAAAGCATTTCAACAAGCTAAATAGAAAAGATTATGAATAAATTTCAGATATTAACAAAGGGAATTATAAAAGAAAACCCAACATTTGTTCTTCTTCTCGGCATGTGCCCAACACTAGGAACCACCACCTCTGCTATAAATGGAATGAGCATGGGTCTTGCAACTATGTTCGTGCTCATTCTATCAAATATGGCTATTGCAGCGATAAAAAACTTCATTCCAGACAAGGTGCGCATACCATCGTTTATTGTGGTTATTGCCTCATTTGTAACCGTGCTACAACTTTGCATGGAGGCATATGTTCCTGCACTATACCAAACACTAGGTGTGTTTATTCCGCTTATCGTTGTGAACTGCATAATATTAGGTAGAGCTGAAGCATTTGCAGCCAAAAACAATGTTTTCAACTCTATGCTCGACGGCATAGGCATAGGATTGGGTTTCACCCTATCGCTCACCACACTTGGAGCGGTGCGTGAAATGCTTGGTAGCGGATCTGTGTTCGGTGCCAAATTTATCACTGGCGACGGCATGTTAATCTTTGTTTTAGCACCGGGTGCTTTCC
>JAVVZN010000113.1:0-5393 GCA_036650555.1 Rikenellaceae bacterium | reverse complement strand
TTTGTTCTGCAAATCCGATTTTAGCGAGCTAAATGAGGATTTACAGAGCGGAAACTGGGGCAAAAAGAGACGAAAAGAACGAGATTAATAAATTCAAAACAGCTTCTTATCTGCTATGGTATTGATTGAACGCTTTCAACCTCTCACTAAGAAGACCAACCATGTCGTCGGTCATGCGCGAAGCACATGCTCTGATGCCATGTTGAAGGCTACCTGTGGTGGCAAGAGATATTGAACTTATGCCAAATGATATTAACTCACGCATCAATTTTCCACCAGTAAAATCTTTATAGCCGATTGAGAAGAAAAATCCATCACCAATTTTTTGATCTAAGTCATAGTCGTAGACCACATGAAAACCATTTGCCTCGAAAACCTCTTTCATCTTACGTGCACGACGAGCATATTCGCTGGTTTCAGCAACGAAATTGATCTCGCCTGCCACAGCACCTTCCAACATTGCAGCTAAACCATATTGAGTGGTGTGAGTGGTGCCTGAGGTGATCATATATAAGATGGCATTGACAAGGGTGCTACCAAACTGACCTACACCGCCATAGCGTTTTGCAAATAGATCGAAATTACGATAAAACAACTTGTTCGACACAGCAATAAACGCCGAACGCTGACCTGCATAGCTAAATATCTTCGATGCCGATAACATCAAGATATAGTTGTCGGTGTAATGCGACACACTAGCTTGAAAAGGTGCAGTAAATGGTTTTCCAAACTTTTTACGAGAGTCCATATCGAAATAGGCAAGATCTTCAAGCACCACAACATCATATTTTGTTGCTGCCTCCCCTATTATTTTCAACTCTTGTTCTGTCAAACATATCCAAGCAGGATTATTAGGATTTGAATAGATGATCGACGATATATTACCTTTTTCAAGTATTGATTCCAATTTAGCTTTTAGAGCTGCACCACGGAAATTGTAGATGTCGAACGACACATATTGACTACCGATAACAGCAAGCTGCGACTTTTGAATAGGAAAACCCGGATCAATAAAAAGAACTGTATCACGACCCTCTTTGCATTGGTTACAAGCAAGAAATGCTCCGAAAGAACCAGTTACAGATCCAGTGACTGGCACACAACACTCCGCGTTGATTTCAACATCGACAAACGCTTTAATGAAACGCGATGCCGCAATTTTCACTCTCTCAATTCCACCCGCAGGAGGATATATTGATGCTGCTGTGGTGAGAAGTGCCTCACGTTCAGCCTCTAATCCCACTTTACATGGGGCTAACCCCGGAACACCTTGATCCATACGCACGAACGGAATACCTGTTAGTTCTTGTAGTCGTTGTGCCACAAGAACAGTTTGTCCGATGGTAGCATTTTCCAAATCTGTTATACCAAACTCGTTTACTACTTTTAAAACTAACTCTCCGCTAAATGTCTTTTCCATCTATTATTTATTTTTTAACTGCAATTTTGCTGCATTACGTCCTTCACGCAATGCCAACAAATTAACACCAACAATATCTTCTCCTTTACGAGCAAATATTGCCTTTACACCCTCTTCTAATAATGAGAAATCAATCTGCAAGAAATGCGATGCAGCACCCAATAACACCATGTTAGTGGCTTTGGCAGCTCCTATTTCAGTTGCTATCTTATCGAGATCAATCATAATTGCATTTTTCATTGCCGAAATCTCACCATATACCTTTTCAATATCTGGATATGTTGGAATATTTACTACCGGCACTGAGTTAGTGACAAGGTAGCCACATGGTTTAAGGTATTGTTTGTAGCGAAGTGCCTCCATCGGTTCGAGCGAGATAACAATATCGGCTCCACCTTTAGATATAAGATCTGAATCAATCTTCTCCGATGAGATACGCAGATTAGACTGCACATCACCGCCACGCTGGCTCATGCCGTGCACCTCTGCTTGTTTTATGTTTAATCCGTTGTTTAAAACAGCTTGTCCTATCACTGCGGCAATCGAGAGGATGCCTTGTCCTCCAACTCCAGAAAGTATAATATCGAGTTCCATTACTTTTTATCCTTTTTTAGATGTCTTTTCAATGTTTGCATACACTCTCTACGAGGTATGATAACCGAAACACCTTTATAATTAATCTCCTCGCGGATCACATTTTTTATCTGCTCCATGTTTTTAGGGATGGGAACAACCACTTTAAGGTGCTCACGTTCAACTCCTAGTCCAAAACATATATTTTCTAGTTTATTTGTTCCAGCAGAGTCTTGACCTCCTGTCATAGCAGTTGTTAGGTTGTCGGAGATGATCACAGTGATGTTTGCACCACTATTTACAGCATCTAACAATCCAGTCATGCCTGAGTGAGTGAAGGTGGAATCACCTATCACAGCAACCGATGGAAACTGACCTGCGTCGGCAGCACCTTTAGCCATGGTGATCGACGCACCCATATCAACGCATGCGTGAATGGCACGTAGAGGAGGCAATGCACCCAACGTGTAACATCCTATATCGCCGAACACTCTGTAATTTTCATATTCACGCACCACTTCATTCAGTGCACTATAAACATCTCTATGACCGCAACCTTGACAAAGTGCAGGCGGACGTGGAACCACATTCTCAGCTTTTGTCATCATCTCACGCATCTCCAATCCTAAGGCAACACGCACATTATCAGGATTTAGCTCACCCATACGTGGAAGTTCTCCACTTAGACGACCTTTTATAATATATCGACTATTTAAAACACCTTTAACCTGCTCCTCAATAAAAGGCTGTCCCTCCTCAACAATAAGCAGTGAGTCGCACTGGTCAGCCATCTTTTGGATTAGCTCGGTTGGCAACGGATATTGAGTTATTTTAAGGATAGGGTATGGTATTTTATTGTCGTAGTTTTCAGCAACATAGTTGTATGCAATTCCACTTGCCACGATTCCGATGCTTTTGTCTGAACCATCAAAATATTTATTATGACCAGATTCTACACTCTCTTTATATAGTGTAGACTGCGCAGCAAGCAACTCGGCATAACGGCGACGGGCACTTACTGGTAGCAATATCCAATCCATAGGCGAAGTAGGAAACGACAACTCTTTAGATGGAATAGGTGCACTAAGAGCTACCGCAGCACGTGAATGCGACATGCGAGTGGTGATACGAAATAGTACCGGAAGCTTCACACGCTCCGAAAATTCAAATCCGTAACGCACCATATCATAAGCCTCTTGCTGAGAAGAAGGTTCTAAGATGGGGATAAACGCGAATTTAGCATAATAACGTGTGTCTTGCTCATTTTGAGATGAGTGCATAGATGGATCGTCGGCAACTAGCACCACTAGACCACCATTAACTCCGGTTATAGCACTATTTACAAATGCGTCGGCAGCAACATTCATTCCAACATGTTTCATACATACTATTGCTCTTTTCCCAACATAAGAAACACCTAAGGCAGCTTCCATTGCTGTTTTTTCGTTACTGCACCAACGAGAATGTACTCCTCTGGTGGCAGCATCTTTTGATGATTGTATGTATTCTGTGATTTCGGTAGACGGGGTACCTGGATAGGCATAGACTCCGCTGATACCTGCATCTAATGCTCCCTGCGCCACAGCCTCATTGCCTAACAATAAAAGTTTTTTACTCATGTTCTATATTTAGGTTAGATATTAATATGCAAAGATAAAAAATAAATAGGGAAATTCACAAAATTCATTTTTTTGATAGCGTGGAAATCTGTTTTCTTCACCATTTTTCTAGTAAGTGATAACTGTAAAAGTAAATTCACCGATTTGTATAAATTTTACCATTATTATGGTATTATTAATACAATCATTAACCATGGTTTTGTATCTCGTTTCATTTTGGATCTCTTACCTTTGTAGAAACATTTTAAGTATGAATTCAAAAGATAGATTTATTAAAGCTCTCAATTTTGAGCAGACAGATCGTCCACCGATCTATTGTAGTATTGTTCCTCAATTAGCGGAAAAATTATCAACATATCTTCATGTTCCGCTTGAGGAATCAATCGACTCTCCACTCAGCGGAAATCGTATATCTTGGCCTGAACTGATGATTAAGCTGGGATCTGATGTTGTTTGTGTGGCATCGTGTGCACCCGACAATGCCAAGACATATAAACGCGACGATGGTCTGATTATAAACGAATGGGGAGTAGGCATGCGAAACCATGGTTTGTACGACGACTTTGCCTATCATCCACTCGCAGATGTAACAACAGTGGATGAGATCAACGCCTACAAATTTCCAGACATCAATGCGCCAGGTCGATTTTCATATGCCGAAAAGGCAATTGCAAAATATGGTAAAGAATATGGAATAATAGGCGATCTTGAATGTTCTATATTCGAGGCATCGTGGTATATGGTAGGTATTGAGAAATTGTTTATCGACATGGCAATGGAAGAACCATATGTTGATGCACTTTTCGATAAGGTTGCCCAATTTCATACTAAGGTTGGATGTAAGCTTGTGGAATTGGGAGCTGACATGATATGGTGTGGCGACGATCTAGGATCACAATGTTCGCCAATGATCTCTGTCGATATGTTTCAACGATATTTCAAGCCACGTATCAAGAAAATGTTCGCCGAATTTAAAAAGATCAATCCTAACATAAAAATTGCATGGCACTCATGCGGTTCTATACTCCCATTCATACCTGAATTTATCGATGTGGGGTTAGATGTGTTGAATCCAATACAACCACTTGCAAGCGGCATGGAGCCACAATGGTTGAAAGACACCTACGGTAAAAGTTTAGTATTTTTCGGGGGCATATGTGTTCAAGAGCTACTACCGAAAAGCACTCCTAGCCAAATCAAAGAAGAGGTGCAACGCCGCATAGATATACTAGCTAAAGGAGGTGGATATATTATAGCTCCAGCTCACAACATACAAGCCGACACACCAATAGAAAATATATTGGCATTTTTTGATGCTGTAAACAATTATAGTAAACTATGAACATGACAGATCTAAACGAGTTATATCAAGCAATATTGACAGGCAAACTGCCTGTTGCAATCGAGATCACTAACAATGCCGTTGCAGAGGGCATAGATCCGCAGATTATCATAAATCAATATATGATAAAAGCAATGGAAGAGATAGGTGCACATTTTGAGGCAGGCAAAGCATTTGTTCCTGAGCTTCTGATGGCAGCACGTGCAATGAAAGGACCTCTCGATATTTTAAAACCTCTACTAAAAGAGAACACAACTCAGATAATAGGCAAAGTTGTGATAGGCACAGTCAAAGGCGACATGCACGATATTGGTAAAAACCTTGTGGCCTCTATGCTTGAAGGGTGTGGATTTGAGGTTATAAACATTGGAACCGACGCATCGAGTGATAAATTTATCACTGCCATAAAAGAGCACAACGCCGATATTATTTGTATGTC
>JAVVZN010000112.1:0-5398 GCA_036650555.1 Rikenellaceae bacterium | reverse complement strand
GCTTTTCAGGGAAATGGTGCAGATTTTGCAGATTTTGAGCTATGACAAGCGGAGCGTACTTTAAGTACGTGAGCATTATCATAGCTCAAAATCTGTGAAATGTGTGCCGTTTCCGTGGAAAGTAATCCTACGGCACTTTTTCAGCGACGACTATTTACTGCATTTTACTAAGGTCACTTATCAATGCGTCTACCGAACTGTAAACGTTAGTTTTGTTTACAATTATCTTTGTAGGGGTTTCTATCGTTATGTTTATCTCTGCTGAGGTGTCGTTGCATGGCTCTATG
Source organism: Rikenellaceae bacterium (assembly GCA_036650555.1). Taxonomy (GTDB): domain Bacteria; phylum Bacteroidota; class Bacteroidia; order Bacteroidales; family Rikenellaceae; genus CAMQVM01. Next base: position 5,111 of record JAVVZN010000112.1, on the reverse strand, counting down.
CTATTTCTTATCAAGGCATTACGTAGCCAAAAAAGATATTTTTCTTCCCCTTCCACGAAAACTCTAAATTTGTAATTTGGTTTTATGCGGAATGCGCCATCTACTTGATTGAAAGTTATATTACTGCTTTTGGAGTCGGTGAATAGGGTTTTTATATCGCCTGCCATTATTAGATCTTCAGTTGTTCCCGATTTTAGAGTTTTATCGCTCGATATGATTAATAAACGGTCGGCATGACGTAGGGTGATCTCAAGGTCGTGAGTTGATAGTAACACCGTTTTGTCGTAGTCATGTGCTATTTTATGCAGTAATGAATATGTTTCTAGTCGGCTCTTCACATCTAAAAATGCTGTTGGTTCGTCGAGTATGATTGTTTGGCATTGTTGAGCTATTATCTTTGCTATCATCACCTTCTGACGTTCGCCATCGCTTATGCGGCTGATGAATGATGATTTCAAATGTGTAAGTCCTAGTTTCTCTATGGCATCTTCAACTATTTCATGATCAACTTTTGATAACGTACCGAAATAACCAGTGTATGGATAGCGTCCGAGCGACACTAGATCGTAGACAGTAAGCCCACCATCTGATGGACGATCTGTGAGAACAACGCCAACTGCTTTTGCTAGCGAGTTTTTTGTATATTTGTTTATCGGTTTACCATTCAAAAGAACGTTGCCTGCCAGTGGTGGAATAAAACCACATAGCGTTTTTATCAAGGTAGATTTTCCCGATCCGTTGGCACCCAACATGGCTGTAAGTGCACCGCTATGAATTGTGAAGTTGAGGTTCTCACTCACAATCTTTTGTTTGCCTGCCGTTAGGAGGTAGCCTGTTTTTATATTAGTTGCCTCTATCATTGCTTGTTGAAGTATGGTATTTTATCTCGGTTTACCACCACATATATTATTACTGGCGCACCTAAAAATGGAGTTATCACGTTGAGTGGAATCAGCATGCCGCCGCCTGCCGTTGTTGAGATAAGGTTGCACATAAGAGCCATTGCTGAACCTATGAGAGTTGTCACAGGAAGTAGTGCTCTATGGTTTGATGATCCTATTAGAAGACGTGCGATATGGGGGGTTGCCAAACCTAGGAATGATATTGGACCGCAAAACGCAGTCACCACTGAGGTGAGTATTCCGGTAGATATTAAAATCATGACGCGTGCGCGTGTGGTGTTTATGCCTAAGTTCTCGCAGTAGTTCTCACCTAGAAGTAGTCCGTTCAGCGATTTTGTTAGCGAGAACGCCACAGCTAAGGCTAGTAGGATAAATCCCACAAAGTAGTTTATGTTTGATGATGAAACGGCAGAGAAATCGCCCATTCCCCACATTACAAAGGTGTAGACACCCTCTGTGGTTCCCATGTAGCTCAGCAGCGACACAACAGATGTTGCTATATAGCCAACCATAATTCCGATTATTAATAGCATAACAGAGTTCTTCACCTTTAGAGAGAATAGTAGGATGGTGATCAGCACACTCATAGCGCCTACCATAGAACCAAACACAAGTGCAAGCTGACCACCAATGCCGAATCCTGCGATATTTCCGCCAAGTAGTAGCATCACCACCGCCACTCCAACTCCTGCACCTGAGCTCACCCCAAGAATTGATGGTGCGGCAAGTGGGTTGTTGAATAGTGTTTGGAGCATCAATCCGCTAACTGCCAGAGCAGCACCTGAGAAAAGTGCTGTTATAGCTTGCGGTAGGCGTGAGTTTAATATTATTATATCGTTAGTTTCATTACCTCCTTTGCCAGTTAAAGAGCCAAGCAGATCGTCTATTGAAATTGTGATAGTGCCAAAACAGATGTTTGCCAAGAAAAGTGCAATAACTATGATTGATAATATTATATAATATCGGGTGAAACTTCTCATTGCAATGGTTTAAAGTAGGTTGTGGTGTAGGTAGGTAGCAATTCTGGATGCAATATTTTTATATAATCTTTAAGTAAGAGATATGGAGCTGTGATAGAAGTTTCAAAGATAGGAGAAGTTGCAGTGTTGCATCCATATATGTTCCTCACCTTGAATGTGTTGAAGTTTGCGTAATTCTCGTATTCGCTTTTTAGAGCGTCGTAGTCCATGTTTTGTATCGGGTTGTTGTAGGTGATAAACCAGTAATCGGCATTTTTAGCTTTTGAATATACCTCTTCAAACGATAAAGTTAGAGATCCTTGCCCTTTTGTGGTGCTCCATGGATATGATCCACCTGCATCGGCATAGATGTTTGCCATGAAACTCTCGCCTGCCGCAACATGCCATGCTTGCCCAAATTTTTTGCCAGGTAGTATCATAGGTTTTGTTTTCACCTCTGCTGCAATGGCTCTTGCAGCATTGTATTTTGTTTCTATGTCGGAAAATAGAGAGTCGGCTAGAGCATCTTTTCCTACAAATTCGGCTATAAATTTTATCCATTCACTCTGTCCGAGTGGGCTGTTCTCCATGTATGCTGCACATTCTATAATGGGTGTTGCCAGTTTTTCTATCGCTCCATAACCAGTGTTTTGATATGGCGACACTATCAGCCCTTCAGGTTGAATCGCTATGATCTTTTCTATCGACGGCATCGTTGCTTGTCCTAGATCAATGATTTTACCGTTACTTATTGCCTCGCTTATAGATGGGATTGTGATATATTTGCTTTCACACACTCCACTTATGCTGCCTGCCACACCTAAGAAATCAAGAATCCCAGCATCGACACCTGTGTAAACCACAATCTTCTCAATAGGGGTACGCACTAATGTGCCCTCTGGAAGATTTTTAGGAAGAGGTTCTGATTTTGGAACCAACACATAAGTGTGGAGTAGTGTCTTTTTGTTCCAAGGGTTTACAACATCTACAATCTTATATCCATCGCCATGCTTTATTGAAAAACATTTTGCATATTTTATCTTTTTGATGGTCAGTCCGGTGTCTTTGCGTTGTGTTGTTGTGCAGCCGAATATTGCTAATAGTAAAACTAAAATAATTCTTATCATTCTTATCGTATGTTTGAAAAAAAATGCCATAAAACCACACCTGCCGCCACCGAAACATTTAGTGAGTGTTTTGTGCCTTCTTGTGGAATCTCTATTGCGCCGTGACATTCATCAACAACCTCTTGTGCCACACCATCTACTTCATTACCAACAACAAGAGCATATTTTTTGTTGTGGTCCACTGTAAAGTCACCGAGCGATATGCTTTGCTCTACCTGTTCAACGGCATAAATTTCGTAACCTTTTTCTTTCAGCTTTCTAACAGCATCTATACACTCTTTTTCGTATTGCCATGCCATTGTCAGCTCCGAGCCGAGTGCTGTTTTGTGAATGTCTTTGGTGGGTGGGGTGGCGCTTATGCCGCATAGAATGATCTCCTCTATGCGAAATGCGTCGGATGTACGGAAAAATGATCCGATATTGTTTTGGCTTCTTACGTTGTCTACAACTAATACTATTGGATGTTTGTGGGCAGCCTTAAACTCTTCTCGGTCAATACGTCCAAGCTCGTCGTTTGTTATTTTACGCATTAATATTGTTCTTTTTCGTTTGGAAAATCGCCACTTTTCACATCATCGCTATAACTACGCACTGCTTCGGTAATGGTGTCGAACATGTTTGCGTAGCGACGTAGAAAACGAGGTGAAAACTCATTGTTAATGCCTAGCATATCGTGCAGAACAAGCACCTGTCCATCAACACCTCCTCCTGCTCCGATGCCAATGATTGGAATTTTAGTGTTGTCGGCAACTTTTTTTGCAAGTGTTGCAGGTATCTTCTCTAACACAATTGCACAACATCCTGCTTTTTCAAGCAACAAAGCATCGTTGAATAGCTTGTCAGCCTCATCTTCTTCTTTCGCCCTTACAGCGTATGTTCCATATTTATGGATTGATTGAGGTGTAAGCCCAAGGTGTCCGATAATGGGAATCCCAGCGCATAAGATACGCTCTACCGATTCAATAATCTCAGCTCCTCCTTCGAGTTTTATGCAATCAGCCTCTGTTTCTTTCATTATTTGTATTGCCGATGCAAGTGCCATCTTTGAGTTTCCTTGATAGGTGCCAAATGGCATATCCACCACCACCAACGCGCGTTTCACTCCGCGAGCCACTGATCTGCCATGGTAGATCATGTGTTCAAGAGTCATAGGCACAGTGGTTTGGAACCCTGCAACAATATTAGCAGCAGAGTCGCCAACCAAAATGACATCTATTCCTGCGCCATCTAATATGCGCGCCATTGTATAATCATAGGCGGTAAGCATTGAAATCTTCTCACCTCTCTCCTTCATCTCTCTCAACCGATATGTGGTCACAGCGCGTTCTAATCCTTCTACTGACATTATTCTATTTATTTAGTTTTTTTTATACAAATCAATCTCTCCTTTTTCTACTTCAAGGAAGATGTGTGAAAGCATTGCTATTACTGGAGATATTAATTCTAACACGTCTTTGTCGAATTTGTCTTGCTGCTTCATGCGTTGCAGCATCACACCATATAAAGCTCTGAAACATAATTCTATATCGCTTATTGACTCTTCGTGCATCCGTTTTTTTAGTTGTTCGATATGCGGCGCAAGTTCCAAAAATAATGGCACATACTCTTTGCCTGCATCGCTTTTTAGAAGCATCAAATGGAGATCGTTTAGCTCACCTATAAGATGCAAGGTGTGTTCTAGATGTCCATGTTCGGTTTTGCCTTCGCTTTTTAAGAGGTTTATCATGTCGATATACCAAAATAGCAACGCTTGTTTTTGACTAGGATCAATGTCGCGTGGCTCAACTAGCATCTTGTTAATTTTATCCTCATCAAATTCTAAGGCACGCAACAAATCTTCAAGTTGCCATAGATATAATATATATTCCGCGATATTCTCGTGGCGTTTTTGTTTGGCTGTAAACATCTGACTATTTATTATTTAGTTTATCGAGTGCAAAGATATATGCTCCTATTGAGATGGCACGTGCAGTACCTATCTTTGATAGTCCTATTGCAACTCGTTTGTGTTGTTCATAATTGATTGTTTTGGTTGAAAACGGAACATAGATCTCTTTTATGTTATCTTTTAAGAACTCTTTCATGTCGGTTGGATCATCAATAAAATAGGCATCTTGCGAAAG
>JAVVZN010000111.1:0-5474 GCA_036650555.1 Rikenellaceae bacterium | reverse complement strand
AGTCCTATAGACCGAACTGTTTTTGAACGACATATTCATACACATAAGCCCTATTTGAATCCATCATTACGTATCACCGACCTTGCACAAGAGTTGGGAACAAACCGCACTTATCTTTCTGTCTTTATCAACACTGAGTATGGAGTGAATTTTTCGAGATACATAAATCGTTTGAGGTTGAATGAATTGGATCGCTTGCGGCGCACCCCATCTCTATCTGAATTAACTCGAACGGAGCTAATCGACAGAGCTGGGTTCAGTAATTACCAAGGCTACGTCCGCTCTCTAAAAAATGAAACTCTGGTGTAATGGACAAAAAATAGGGTGCTTTTTGCATCTCAGAGTTTGTTTGGAAATATTGTTCATAAATCGAATTGGAACATAAGGTATTGAGTTGATCCTTTTCCGTGGAAAGTAATCCTAAGACACTTTTTCAGCGACGACTAAATAGTTTTTTAGGTTAGTGTCAGTTTTGCGCGCTATGATCTGCACGAGATTGTTTGTTCAAGTAGTTTGCGGCTCTCTTTCCAATTAGGAAATTCTGTTTGAAGGAGGTCGTAGAAACGTTTTGAGTGGTTTTGGTGGATGAGGTGGCATAGTTCGTGAGTGATGATGTATTTAATGCACTCAACAGGTGCACGCATCAGTTCAATATTTAGTTTTATAACTCTTCTCGAAGTACACATTCCCCAATAACTCTTCACATATTTCAACTCTAGCGATGATGGCATCTTTTTGTGTCTAGCATTAAAATCCACTGCTATCTTTGATGTTAAAGGTATTAAAAATTTCTTAGCTTCATCGGCATACCATGCCTTCATTAATTTCTCAACTCTCTCAGAGTTTGATGTAGTGACTATTATTTTGTTGCCTTCTTGCCTCACACTACCACCTTTGGCAACCACAATGTTTAGTGTGTAGGGTATGCCTAAAAAGAGATGGGTTGAGCCTTCTGTGTATATTTTTTGGTTTATAGTCTCTTTTATCTTGCTTACTTTCTCTTTCGATTTTATTATCCATTCGAATTTCTCTTCAACAAGCTTTTGTGCCGTTTTCACGCTCTCGCCCATAGGGAGTTTCACTATCACCTCGCCGTCAATGCCTTTTATGTGAATACTCATCGAGCGGCGTATCGAAAATTGTACGTCGTAGCTTATTGTGATGTTGTCTTTTGAATATGTATTGTTTTTTATCGTATTGTTCATTGGTTTATCATTTCGAGAAGTTGATCTTCATCTATTATTTTTATCCCAAGTTTTTCGGCTTTTTGCAGCTTTGCAGGCCCCATTTTATCGCCGGCAACAACAAATGATGTCTTCGATGAGATGGAACTAGAGTTTTTGCCACCGTGTTGTTCTATCATCTCTTTTAAAGTATCGCGTGTGAAATGGATGAATGTGCCCGATATAACTATCGACATTCCACTGAGAACTGTTGATAGCTCTTCGATGATGTCTGCATTGAATTGCAGTGAGGCAGCCCTCAAACGCTCTATTGTTGAGCGGTTCTCAGCACTTGCAAAGAAATCTATGATACTCACTGCAATTCGCTCTCCAACCTCTTCAACTTCCATTAACTCCTCTAGTGATGCTGAGGCAATAGCGTCGATAGATTTGAAATGAGCTGCTATTTTTTTGGCGGTTGTTTCTCCAACATATCGAATGCCAATGGCGTAGAGTAGTCTGTGGAGAGGAACAGTGCGGCTTTTGTCTATGCTTGTGATTATGTTGTCTACCGATTTCTCTCCCATTCTGTCTAGAGGCAATAGTTGCTCTGCTTTGAGGTAGTAGAGGTCGGCTATGTTTGATATTAAATGGTTGGTGTAGAGTAGCTCAATGGTTTCTTCACCTAGAGAATCTATATTCATAGCTGCGCGAGAGATGAAGTGCACTATCTTGCCTATTATTTGAGGAGGACAGTGTAGAGAGTTTCTACAATAGTGTTTTGCCTCGTCCACCTCTTTTATTAATGTGCTGCCGCATGCTGGGCATGTGGTTATATACTCTATTGGCTTAGCAAAGATAGTACGGCGTGATAGCTCTACACCTGTGATCTTAGGAATGATCTCACCTCCTTTCTCCACATAAACGCTATCGGTGAGGCGTATGTCGAGTAGGGCTATTTGGTCGGCATTATGCAAGGAGGCACGTTTTACGATTGTGCCTGCAAGTTTCACTGGTGTAAGATTGGCAACAGGAGTGATGGCTCCGGTACGTCCAACTTGAAAATCTACCGATAGAAGTTCAGTTAATGCCCTTTCGGCTTTAAACTTATATGCCACAGCCCAACGCGGTGCTTTAGCTGTGAAACCAAGTGAGCGTTGAATAGCTATGTTGTTTATTTTAAGCACCATGCCATCGGTGTCGTATGCAAGTGATTTACGCCTCTTATCCCACTCTTCTATATGAGTAATCACCTCATCAATTGTTCTAAATAGTGCAGTTTCGGTAGATATTTTAAATCCCCACTCTTTCATTGCCTTCAAACTCTTCGTGTGAGTGGCAAATGGCATGTCGTCGGTGTAGAGAGCATAAAGCACACAATCTAAATTACGCGTTGCCACCTCTTTAGAATTTTGGAGTTTTAGTGTGCCAGCAGCAGCGTTACGTGGGTTGGCAAAAGGTGCGTAGCCAATCTCTTCGCGTTCTTCGTTTAACCTTGTGAAAGAGCTATGCGGCATGTAAACCTCACCACGTACCTCAAATTCACTAGGGTAGGAGTTGCCTTGCAGAGTTAGAGGAATTGATTTTATTGTGCGTATGTTGATTGTCACATCATCGCCCACCGAGCCATCGCCACGAGTGACAGCTCTCTCCAAAAAACCATTTTTGTATGTAAGTGATATTGCCGTGCCGTCGAATTTTAACTCGCAAACATATTCAATCTCAGATGGCTTATAGTCTTTTGCAATCCTAGCGTCAAATTCGCGAAGGTCGTCGCTGTTATAGGTGTTTGCAAGCGATAACATTTGATATTTATGCTTAACTTGTGTGAAACTTTGCTGAATGTCACTACCTACACGTTGAGTTGGAGAGTTGCTATCAGCATATTGAGGATGTTCTATCTCTAGTTTTTCAAGTTCACTCATAAGATCGTCGTACTCTTTGTCGCTTATTATGGGAGAATTTAACACATAATAGTGATAATTTTGATCGTTTAATGCTCGTCGTAGAAACAGAATTCTGTTATATATCTCCATCTTTTTTTATAGTTTAATATGCAAATATAACCTTTTTTTTAGCCACTAAATATTGAATAATAAAATAAAATTACAAAAAAAATTTTGGAATTGTTAATTTTGGTGTATTATTGCAACATAATACAAACAATAACAATATGTCTACGAAGGAAAATATTAGTAAAAAGAGAGTGGTAGTCAGCTATTTAAGTCTATCGCCTGAGTTAAAAGAATTGTTCAAAAAACGTTATCCACTAGGCGCAGAAAGTAGCTTAATTCGCGTTGATAAAGGTAATGGCGAATTTTTATGTGGTGTAGTGCTAGAAACAGAAGAGGTAAATTATTTTGTTAAAATTGCAGTAAAAGTTGATGACCCTACCGAGGAGGAGGAAGACAAAGATTACTACGATGACGACATAAAAGGTGTTGAAGATTTAGCCGACGATTCAGAAGAAGAAGAAGAGTAGTAATAGTTGCAACTATTACTACTAAATTGTTGTCGTCTGGTAAAAAATCCAAACGTGATGTTTTACGGTGTACTTCATATAAATAAGTAGTGTTATGAAGATAAATATAATCGGAGTGCCGCTTAATTTAGGATGTGATCGTGAAGGAGTCGAAATGGCTCCTAATGTTCTGCGCGAACATGGAATGCTGTCGGTTGTAAAACTGAATGGTCATAAAGTATATGATTTAGGAAATCAATATATCCCTCAGGTTAGTGATGATGATAAATTTGCTCATCATTCTAATATGAAATATCATGACGAGATTGTTGAGGTTAATAATAATCTTGCCGAGATAGTCTATTCAACTGTGAAATCTGGGGCATTTCCTCTTGTTGTTGGTGGTGATCACTCAGTTGGGCTTGGAAGTGTGTCGGGAGTGAAACAAGCATTTGAAAATCTAGGTATAATTTGGATAGATGCGCACGGCGATTTGAATACAGCTCAAACAACACCTAGTGGAAATATTCATGGCATGATACTCAGCGCACTTATGGGGATTGGTGATGAGGCGTTGGTGAATTTATACTCTAAAGGAAATAAGGTCAAGCCTGAGAATGTGTTTCTGATAGGCACACGTAGCTTAGATACCGGAGAAAAAGAATTGGTACGTAAAACGCTGATCAACCATATTCCAATGGTTAAACTACGAAAACTTACCATTGAAAATGTCATTCAGCAGATTCACGACACATTTATATTAAATAAAGTAGAAAATGTGCATCTGAGTATAGATATAGATAGTATCGACCCTGAGGTTGCACCAGGCACAGGAACAAAAGTCAAAAATGGATTTACCAAAGAAGAATTTCTGGAATTAGTAGGTTCTGTTGTAGACATGGGTTTTGTGCGTTCAGTAGATATAGTAGAGTTTAATCCGCTACTCGATACAGATAACATAACTGCAAAGTTATGTATCGAAATAATAGATCTAATCACAAAGAGATTGAACAAAAACCGCTTCTAATAAGTTGTTTTAATAAGATAAAATCTTAGGTGTCAAAATAGTTTGTTTTGGCATCTTTTTTGGTTTGTATTGGCATGTAAAACTTTAAATGTATATGCTATGTTACCAACTAAAAAGACACAGAACAACTGGCTACCATCTATCCTAAATGATTTTTTGGGCAACCAGTGGGAGGCAAAACCAAATGTTACTGCTCCTGCTATGAATATTATCGAAAACGACAAAGAGTACAAAATTGAAATCGCTTCACCGGGAATGGAAAAAGATGATTTCTGTATCAAGGTGAATGACGAAAACCACCTTGTGATAACAATGAAAAAACAGCACGAAGAGAGAGAAGAAAATAAAGATGATAAATATCTTCGCCATGAATTTTCATATTCTCAATTTCAACAAACTCTTATCTTGCCTGAGAATGTAGATTGTGATAAGATTATTGCACAACAAGAAAATGGAATATTGTGCGTTACAATTCCAAAAAAAGAAGTTGTGAAAAATGAGAACGAGAAAGTCATTCCAATCACCTAGATGTGAATTACGCAATGTTTGTAAAAAGAAATAACGAGCTGTTCGATTTTAAACAACTCGTTATTTTTTTTACCATATTCATGCGTTTTCGCTCAATATGCGTTTTGCTGCATCTAATATTTTTGTGTCGTCAAGGGTTACTAATCCACCATCTGGCCCCTTTTCTGTATGTATTCCGACTGATTGTCCATCTTTGTAATTGCTCCCTCCAAAGTAGTTTCTCACAGTTTCAACCGAAATATTTAATTCATCAGCAATTCTTTTTGAACTTCCACTAGGTAGGCTATCCTTTATG
>JAVVZN010000110.1:0-5515 GCA_036650555.1 Rikenellaceae bacterium | reverse complement strand
AGGCTATTTTTTCGATGATTTGCCGAGATAGTAGTGAACTACAGCTCAAAAATCATCGGAAAAAGAGTGCAAAAAGAGTGGTTGTAAAATGCTGGTAACAAATCAAAACAGCTTCTTAATTGGACAACAATAAATTTTTATTAAACATTAGTTAATTATGATATGGTAAATTTATCTGTGATATGGGATTTTGATCCTGCACTGCTACACCTTGGGAGCTTTGAGATAAGATATTATGCTATTATGTGGATGGCTGCATTTATTGCAGGTTCATACATATTTGGTAAAATGTTAAAGAAAGAGCATCTTGATCAATCACTAAACGATTCAATATTTCTATATGCCTTTCTTTCGTGCATAATTGGGGCACGTCTAGGACACTGCATGTTCTACGATTTCGACTACTACTCCGCAAATCCGCTCCAAATTCTTAACATACGCGAAGGAGGTCTAGCTAGTCACGGCGCTGCGATAGGGTTATTGATAGGCTTATATATGTTTTCGCGTCGTTATAAAAAGCAATATATCTGGACTCTCGACCGCGTCACCACAGTAATTCCAATAGGAGGTGCACTCATCAGATTAGGCAACCTCGCCAACTCTGAGATATATGGCACAGCCACAGATGCACCATGGGGTTTTATTTTTGTACGTGCTGGTGAAACAATGCCGATGCACCCAACTCAAATCTATGAGGCGCTAATCTATATTGCACTATTTATATTGATGATGTGGCTATACTTCAAAAAAGATATGGGTGTGCGTCGTCCAGGCTTTTTGTTTGGCACATTTCTAATAGGAACTTTCGGAACAAGAATAATAGTTGAATTGATAAAGAATCCTCAAGAAGCATTCGAAGCAACAATGGCTCTTAATATGGGTCAGATTTTAAGTATTCCATTTACAATAGTAGGTATATATCTTGTAATGAAATCACTAAAAAATGTTAAGTGATGAAATTTTATAATAACGACATAAACATAATAGCGATAAATGCGCTTATTGATTGTGGTGAACTCGAACTAACAAACATTGGGGCGCTACGTTGTAGGTTGCTGCCTGCCACCATCAAAAATGGAGCAATCACTCCACCACGACAAATAATAGAATTTCATTCTACTGCACATGTAGGAGCCAACTCTCTTACTCAGATTATCGCATGGTCATACAATGTGCCTGTTGCTGAGGCAGAAACAGCCTATGACACATGGCTTGCAAATATAAAAGCCGAAACTTCAAGCTTCGCTATCTACTCAATTGCTGGGCTAGGAACAATTCAGATCTCAGAAAATGGCACATCAATATTCATAGCTGACACAGAATTTCTTGCACAACTAAATCCACTAAGTCAAAAACCATCCGACACTATACAAGAGTCTGCAATACATCACATAAAAGAGATGATTGAAAAAGAGAAGAGATTGGAGGGAAAAGAGGAGATAGAAGAGAATAGAGAGGCGGAGAAAAAATCGGAGAAAGAAAATAAAGAAAAAGAAGAGAGTAAACACGAAGAAGAGAACGAGAGTCAAGATAAATGCGACAATATTAATATAGACAACACCTCCATTGTTGATAATAATTATTGGAGGAATATTGCTATTATTTTCATCTCACTATTTATAATAGCGTCAGCTTTATCGTTTTATCTCTACATAAAAAAGCCAACAGAAGTTATACGTGAAATAAAAATAGAGAAGATAATAAAAGACACGATCTTCGTAAATAGCACAAACCTACAAAACGAACAGAAACAAAACACAATCACCGACGGTAGATTTCACATCATAGGAGGCGTATTCAAAACTCTTGCTAACGCCGAAAAGGCTGCTAAGGCATTCACCAAAGATGGTGTAACCCCTATAATTGAATTTATTAAAGAGCGAGAAGAATATTTTGTATCGGTTGCCAGCTTCGACACCAAACAAGATGCTCAAAAATATTTGAACACCCTAGGATTAGCAAACGAAAAGACCTACGAAAGCTATTGGATCTACAAATTCTAATGGGTTTAGAAGCGGCTCATTATACCTTAATTTGCTACCTAAGTTATTTAAGAGCTATTATGATAATATTTTGATTAATAGCTCGCGTAGCAAATCAGATTCCATGGCACTTCCAACGCCAATACCTTTACTTTTAGCATCATACTCTCGTATTATGCCTAATATTTTAAATGTTTTAGCGCTAGGATAGTATTTCAAAGCGCCCATATATTCTTTGAGGAAAAAGCTACTCGAAAGATTTAATCGCTGCATAATCTCTGCATCGGATGGCATTGGCTGATGCTTTTTCGATGCGTTCCACGACATCAAGCCAAGCAGAAAAAGACGTTGGAAATGGTTGAACAATGCAGATAGTGTCACCACAAGTGGATTATCTTTGGGATTTTGGGCGAAGTTCATTGCTATCATCATGGCTTTTCTTCGATCATGCAGTGATAATGCCTTTGTCAGCTCGAAGTTATTAAATTCTTTGCTGATCCCTATATTCTCTTCAATATGTGCTGGAGTGATACTCTTTACTGATTGATCTATGCGAGTGATTAATTTATTTATCTCATTATCTATTTTAGATAATGAAGTTCCGAGATGATCCACCAACATATTAAGTGCCACTGGCTCAATGCTCTTTCCCTTACCAACGATAAGTTCATTGATCCAATCGGCAATCTCATAATCGCGAGCCGACACACTTTCAAATACTACCCCTTCTTGATTTATTTTCTTGTAAAGAGCCGAACGTTTATCCATGGTTCCGCCTTTATAACAGAGCACAAAGATTGTTGAGTCGAGCGGTTGTTTGAAATAATGTTGCAACTGCTCAATACCTTTCAACAACTGAGCCTCTTTTACAATCACCACATTCTTTTCCGATAGCATAGGATAGCTTACAAGTGATGCCATCACTGTGCTGATATTTGCCTCTTTACCGTAGTATATTGTTTGACTGAACTCTCGATCTGCCTCATCAACAATATTGGCAGCAATATAATCTACTATCATGTCGATGAAATAGCTCTCTTCGCCCATCAACAGATAACATTTACTATATTTATGTCCAGCAAGATCTTTCATTATACTACGATATGTTGAGAAACTTGCTTTGAAATTTACTTTTGATGATGTTAAAGCCACGGTCGTTGTTTTTATTATTGTATTATTTTACAAATATCGAATTATCAAATTCTTTCTCACTATCAGCAATTTTTAGTAGTTCTAGCACTGCCTTCATGCCTTCTTCTCCTATATCTAAAGAAAATTTATTTACAAACATTTTTATATGCTGTTCTATCACAGAGTCTTGCATGTAACGAGCATGCTCTTTCACAAATCGCCACGAAAGACGCATATCGTTGAAAGCAAATTCAATACTCTCCTTCAAAATAGCGTTTATATCTTGTTGCACATGTGCATCAAGCTGCTTATTAACCACTATTGCCCCTAACGGAATTGGAAGATTTATCTTTGCATTCCACATATCGCTAAGATCTGCAACCAATCTAAGTGATTTTTGTTTATACACAAATCGCTCTTCATGTATCAGTACACCTGCATCGGTCTCTCCGGTTAGAACAGCCTCAGCAACATCGGAGAAGAGATATTGTTTCAACTCTTTTACCTGACCGAACGCATATTTTAGAAGTAATGCAGCAGTTGTTTCATAACCCGGTATGGCAACCCTACAACATGCAACCTCATCGGGATATATATTCATTCTACTCACCAACAATGGTGCATTACCACGCCCTAAGGCACTCCCACTACTCAATATATTGTAACTATCTGACACCTTAGGATACGCAGCATAGCTTATCTTAGATATATCGACTAAGCGATTTTTAATATTACAATTTAATGTGTCAATATCTTCAAACACACAATCAAACTTATATCCTCTGAGATTGATCTTAGAATTGACAATCGCATCAAACATAAATGTGTCGTTCGGACATGGGGAGATTGATAATGATAATGTTTTCATATTATAATTTCAGATAATCTACTAATTTATTCAATCCATCTGCCAAATTTTTGATTGATGTTTCATAGTCCCAATCATCATGATTGACATCTACAACATTAGATATTGTACGAACCTCAAAAAATTTAACACCTAGCTTTGAGCATACATAAAAAAACGATGCCCCCTCCATGTTTTCAATATCAACGCCATCTGTATCGACAAACTCAGCCATGCCACAATTCATTGAGTTGCTGACTGCTGTTCGAAAAATAGGAACCTCCGTAGCATAACGACAATGCACTGGGCTCAACACGTCAAAACTCATGTCGTTTGCTCTACGTCCAAGATGCTGAAACCCATCGGCAAAAAACAAACCAAGGTCGGCTTGATGTTCATCCGATACCAACACTGTGTCTCCTATCTTCAAAGATGATGTTTTGTAGACCCCTGCTATGCCGCCCATGATAATCACATCGGGTGCAGTGTCTGAAATTGCTTTGTAGGTTGAGAAGGCAGTAGGAATCAACCCCACTCCACTAAAAATCACCTCAACATCATCACGTTTAAAATATTTTGCCTCCGTAATGGTAGGAAACAGAACTACTATTTTCATTATCTGTAATTTATTTTAAGAAGTTAGAAGCTGTTATAATTTGTTTTCAAAATTTTATTACTGCTATTTTTATCTATTATTTAAACACCAATTTTATACTATCGCCTTTAGCAAAGGCCAACCCCGCCGCTGGCACCTGCTCCACCACGGCACCCATTCCGCTTGTGAATATTTTGAAACCCATAGAATTTAATGTGTAGATAGCATCGCGAAGCCCCATCCCTTTCACATTGGGCACTTTACTAGATGTGACATCAACACCCGACACGTTAAGCGCAGAATCAACAGCGACAAGCTTTTCTCTCGACACAACCACTGGTAATTTAAACATACGCACCACATTTTCTACTTTTGCACGATCGCCACCTTTAACCAAAATACGTCTTGATGTTGTAATATTTTCTACTGCCACTGTATCTCCACGCTTTGCCACATATTTTGTTGGCTTTTCCAAATTGTTCCCCCACTCAACAGCTTGAGAATAGACTTTATCAGCGATAGATCTAAAAACAGGACCCGACAACGACCCACCATAGAAAAGATTAGCCGACCCATCGCGATGGAATGTTTCGATTGCCACAATGCAGCTATATCTAGGATTTTCGGCAGGAAAATAACCTACAACAGTGGCGAGGTAATTTCGTCCACCATTGTAATGATAGCCTTGACTTCCCTTCGACACCTGTGCCGTACCAGTTTTTCCTGCCACTTTATAATGAGGATTCAAAAGCACTTTGGCTGTTCCATCATTCACAACCTGCTCCATGGCATATTTTATACTGAGTAAATTTTTCTCTGAGCAGATGGCTTTACAAAGCGTATCGGTGCCAATTTCTTGTACTATATTATCACCACTAGTGTAACTCTTGATGATTTTAGGTTTTATATAGACCCCTGAATTTGCCACAGCATTGTAGATAGAAAGAGTGTGCAGCGGAG
>JAVVZN010000109.1:0-5558 GCA_036650555.1 Rikenellaceae bacterium | reverse complement strand
GAGTACAAAAAGAGTGGTAATAAAATGCTGCTAACAAATTAAAATAGCTTCTTAATTACAATATGCAGTTTATAATTGTTTTTAGTTATGAGATTGGTTTTACAACGTGTTAAAAGAGCCTCGGTTACTATTGCCGATAAAGAGGTGGCTCGTATCGGAATGGGAATGATGGTACTTGTGGGAATTGAACATGAAGATACTGACGAAGATGCACAATGGCTAGTTAAGAAAACAGTCGATATGCGTATCTTCAATGACGAAAATGGAGTCATGAACTTGTCGGTTAAAGATGCAGTGGGTGAGGTGCTGGTGGTAAGTCAGTTTACACTACATGCCTCAACTCGTAAAGGAAATCGTCCTTCATACATACGTGCTGCACGTCCTGAGGTGGCTGAGGTGTTGTATGAACGTTACAAAGCTTTGGTTTCTACTGAGATAGGAGCTCCTGTGCAAAGTGGCGTTTTTGGCGCTGATATGCAATGTGAGTTGATTAACGATGGGCCTGTTACTATTATTGTTGATTCTAAATATCGTGAATAGATGAAAATATCGGAATATCAATCGCTTGTTGATTCGTGGATAACCAATGAGGGAGTGCGTTATTTTGAGCCTCTCACAAACATGGTGGTACTTACCGAAGAGGTGGGTGAGCTTGCGCGTGTGGTGGCTCGCAAATATGGGGAGCAGTCTGCGAAAGAAGGCGAAGAAAATTTGTCTATGGCAGATGAGATTGCCGATGTGTTTTGGGTGCTGACTGCACTTTCTAACCAATGCGGCATCAATCTTGAGAGTGCTTTGGTGGATAACTACCAGAAGAAAAATTCACGAGATATTATGCGACATAAACTTAACGAAAAATTAAAGAAATGAAACGGTTTTATCTTGTAGTATCACTTTTGTGTGCTACAATATGTTTGGTAGGTTGTTGTTCGGAGCAGCAAAATAAGACAGGAGGTTTTGTGTTTAGCGATACGCTGTCATATAATCCCAAAAGTTATGTTTGCTATAAAACAATAAGCAACATTGTTGTCGATGGAGATATATCGTCGCCAGAGTGGGAGAGTGCTCCTTGGAGCGATGTGTTTGTGGATATTGAAGGCGATAAACAGCAGAAACCTTTGCAATCAACGCGTGTTAAAATGTTGTGGAACGACACTTATCTGTATGTTGCTGCTGAGTTGAAAGAAACCGACGTTTGGGCTAATCTTACCGAGAGAGAGTCGGTGGTGTTCTACGACAACGATTTCGAGGTGTTTATTGATCCAGATGGCGATAGTCACACCTATTTTGAATATGAGGTGAATGCACTAGGTACTATATGGGATTTACTTCTGCTTAAACCATATCGTGATATGAGTAATGTGGCATTGAGCAATTGGAATTTCAATGGGATTCAGAGCGCTGTTAAGGTATATGGATCTATAAATGATGGTAGCGACACCGACACGGGGTGGAGTGTTGAATTGGCATTACCACTCAACTCTATTGCTGAGAGCTCTGTGGTGAAACCTATTGATGGGGCACAGTGGCGTATTAATTTCTCACGTGTGGAATGGGCCACTCAGTTTCGTGATGGTAAATATTATAAGGTTGCAAATCCACGTACTGGACTTACTGGCGACGGATCTGAATTTAATTGGGTGTGGTCGCCTCAAGGTGTGGTGAACATGCACGCACCTGAAACTTGGGGCTTTGTTCAGTTCTCAGATGTGGTTGCCGGACGTGGCGAAGATAAATTTGTTTATAATAAAAATGAAGATGTTCGTTGGGCTCTACGTCGATTGTATTATCGTCAGCGTGATTGGGCTGCTGCAACAGGTTCGTATGCAACTAATCTGAAAGATTTGCGCGTGAATGAGATAAAAGTTGATGGATTGAATTTTATGCCTAAACTCTCAAACAGCCACACAAAATATGAAATTACCGCCGAAGGATTTGATGGGAAACGACTATATCTCTCATCCGATGGTAAAATTATTATTGAATAGTTATGAATGATAATGATTGGAAAAGCAGACTAGGAGTAGTATTCTCTACAAATGCTGATTTTAACTACGATAAAGGTGACGATGAAAAGTTATCAACACTTCCAAATTCTAAACAGAATCTGAGAATTGCGCTAGATAAACGCAATCGTGGTGGTAAGAAAGTGACTATCGTTGCCGATTTCATTGGTAATGATGATGACCTAAAGGAGCTTGGCAGAATGTTGAAAACAAAATGCGGAGTTGGTGGGTCGGCAAAAGATGGTGAGATTATCATACAAGGTGATTTCCGACAGAAAGTAGCCGATATATTAAAGGACGCTGGTTATAAGGCTCGCATTATCGGATAATCGAATGAAGAAACTTCTCTTAATTCTGCTGCTTGCATCTCTGCATGGTGGTGTGTATGCACAATATTTTATTACTGGAGCATCATCGGCTAAGCTACGTTGGTCACAGCTTAAAAGCGATGATAAAAGGGTGATATTTCCCGATTATTATCTACCTAAAGCAAAGATTGTGGAGGGTTATCTCGACACCACACGGCGCCAAATCACCTACGGACTTCTTCCTAAGATAGATTATATCCCAGTGTTGCTGATCCCAGAAAGGGCTCAGTCTAATGGGTTGGTTACATGGACTCCGCGTCGCATGGAGCTCTACACATCGCCTTCTTCCGAGAGCTACGCGTTGCCTTGGCTCAAACAGCTCTCTGTGCATGAATATAGGCATGTGGTGCAGCTTAGTAATCTAAATATTGGTTTCACTAAGGCAGCTAGCTACCTTATTGGTGAGCATGCTGTTGGCATTGTGACTATGGTTGTGCCTGGATGGTTTTTTGAGGGTGATGCCACACTTGCTGAAACACAACTTGCAACATGGGGGCGTGGAAAACAGCCAGAGTTCTCCATCAATTATCGCGCAGCATTCAATGAAGATCCAAAATCGTGGGGTTATGATATATGGAAAGCAGGTTCTATGCGAGCTGAGTATCCATCTATGTATGAAATGGGGTATTTTACTGCTCTTGCTGGACAAACATTTTATAGCCCTAATATATGGGCAGAGATGATGGATTATTGCGGTCGTTATCCGTATTTGATTGTCAGTTCCGACATTCCTCTACGTAGAAAATATGGTGTTTCTTCGCGTGGCGTGGTTCTTCGCGCCTTCAATGAACTGCGTCAATTTTGGAAAGAGGCTTCTTTGGTTGAGAATAGTTCAAAGTTTATTAAGTCGAATTATCGTTGGTATGAGAAAAACGAAAACCCGATAATGCTTAATGATAGCACTGTGATTACTCACAAGAGAGATATGGATCATCCTTCTTCGTTCGTTGTAACAGATATAAACAGCGGTGTTCATAAGATTGTTGATAACTCGGTGTTGCTTAATAGCCGACAGATTGTTGTGGGTGATAACTTATATTGGACTGAATACAAACCATCGTTGCTATGGGAGCAGAAAACTAGCTCTGTGGTGCGCACAGCATCTATTTCTTGGAAAAATGGTGCTCCGTCGCTTGGTAAACGTCGCGAACTTCGTAGCTCAGATAAACACATATACTATGTCACATCGTTAGGCGATGGTAGGTTCGCTTATATTGCTTATGATCGTTTGAATAATCCTTCGCTGGTGGTTGCCGATAGCGTGCTTAATGTCTTGTCGCGCACAGAGTTCGGTGGTTGGGACACCTCTATCACCTCAATGGATTATGATAGGCAAACAAAACTCTTGTATCTTATAGTTGTGAACAATGATGGGTTGTCTTTGCAAAGTTTCGATGCTGACAAAAAACAGTTTGCAGTTGTGAAAACCCCTTCGCATGTGTCGCAGCGTCATTTGCGTGCCGATGGGGGTAAACTTTATTTTTCTTCTACTGCATCGGGTAAAGATGAAGCCCATGTCTATGATATAGCGTCGGGCAAAGAGTATCAGATAACCTCTTCAAAATATGGATCGTTCTCACCAACACCTGCTTTTGAACATGCGAGCGACACTATCTCTGTTCTAACTACCTATAAACGTATGGGTTACGGATTAGCTACACAAAAAATAACGATGGATTCCACAACTGAAATAGCTATTGAGCCAATGCCTAAAAATGTGCTAAACCCTGCTTGGCATGAGTGGAATTTGATGAAAATAGATAGCATAAACATCACCCCTACAACTGTAAACCCAACACCGGTAAAACAAAAACCGTTTAGAAAACTTTCTCATACATTCAATCCTCATTCATGGGTTCCATTTGCCATAAATCTTGATAACTTACTTCGTGAAAAAAGTTTGGATATAGGTGTGGGTGCCACTGTGATGTCGCAAAACTTGCTGGGTGGTTTAGTAGCCTCAGTGGGGTATGGTTATGTGCCTCGCGAAAATATGGGGATATTGATTGCCACAGCTTCGTATTCCGGATTGCCTGTACATTTCGATGTGTCGATAAATTATGGCGGGTCTAAACAAGATTATTATTTTTCACATGAGATATTAAACTCGGCATATTCAAAACCTCTGAAAAAATATCTTGAAACAAATATCTCTGCATCGTTGCCGATGAATTTCTCGGATGGTAGGCGTTATCGTTTTTTAAATCCATTCATATCGTACAGCTACGAAAATGCGTTGATGGTTGGTAATGATGGTGGCATAGCTACTGGTTTAAACAAAACCTCAGTCGGTGTGCAATGGCAGTCGTATAAATACAAAGCGCCACGAAGTCTAGAATCACCATTAGGTTATATGATCTCCGTAAATGGATCTTTCGATCCATTCAGCGATAATTTTGGTAAACTCTACTCTTTATATGGCGCAGCATCGTTGCCTGGTATATTTAGTAATCATGCTATTGTACTCAAAGGTAATGTGCAATATCAAACAAAAGGTATGTACAACTACAAACAAAAATCGTTGTATCCACAAGGTTGTGATTTCGATTATGCTCCTCATAATTTATATGCAGGATCTGTGATGTATAAATTTCCATTGGCGTACCCCGATGGCGGAATAAAAAATCTCATATTTTTCCGACGTATATCAATGGGGCTATTTGCCGAATATGCTCATAACCGATATTTTACCGCAAAAGGCTACAACACCATAAACCCATACACCTATGGGGTTGAATTTGCTTTCGACTACAACTTGTTGTCATCAACAACAAAATTCTATACGGCAATATCTATTTTTAAACCTAGTGATAAAAATCATTTGAGAACAGGTTTCTCTTTTGGAGTGGTATTTTAAAAAAAAAGTGCGTGCTTTCAGTGCTTAAAAAATTTAAACCATCTTTGAAGCTGTTCTAATTTATTAATTTCCTTCTTTTCGGCTCTTTTGCCACAATTTTCGCCAACAGTAATAATTTTCTATATTTGTAGAAGTTACATACTTTTAGAACTTAAAATCTAATAATAGATATTTATGGAAGAGTTAGAAATAATACAAAGTAAAATTTACCAAATCAGAGGTTGTCGTGTGATGTTAGACTTTGATTTGGCAATATTGTATCAGATGGATACAGCCCAGTTAAAGCGTGCTGTTCGTCGGAATATTGATAGGTTTGAAGGTGATGAT
>JAVVZN010000108.1:0-5617 GCA_036650555.1 Rikenellaceae bacterium | reverse complement strand
GTGAAACATGCCTTTGAAACAGGCACCGACCGCATTGAGCTCTACACAGAAGGCTATGCCACCTACTACAAAAAATCGAAAGCCGATGCCATAGCTCCATATATTGCAACTGCCGCTGAGGCACAAAAATTTGGTCTTGGCGTGAATGCCGGCCACGACCTATCTCTTGAGAACCTACGCTACTTTGCGCAGAACATAACAAACCTAAACGAGGTGTCGATAGGTCACGCATTGATTTCAGATGCGCTCTATCTAGGGTTAGAAAACACCATTCAATTATATTTAAGAGAACTAAAGAAATAGTGCAGAAAGTTACATTATCCAATCCCATATTTAAAGTTGTGTCAGAAGCTGTTTTTGAGCTTGGCATCGAGGCTTATGTCATCGGTGGCTATGTGCGTGATTTTTATCTTCGCCGACAATGCAAAGACATAGATATTGTGGTGCTGGGAAGCGGCATAGAATTGGCTGAACATATAGGGAAAAAGCTACATACAAAAGTCACCATATTTAAAAATTTTGGCACAGCAATGCTACGCGCTGGCGATATGGAATTAGAATTTGTAGGTGCACGCAAAGAGTCGTACAGAAGTGATTCCAGAAAACCAATTGTTGAAAACGGCACTATCGAAGATGATCAAAACCGTCGCGACTTCACAATAAATGCCATGGCATTTTCGCTATGTCCTGCAAATTTCGGAGAACTCATAGATCCCTTCGGTGGCATGGACGATCTGGAAGAGCTTACACTACGCACTCCTTTAGATCCCGACATCACATTCTCCGACGATCCTCTCCGCATGATACGCGCAATTAGATTTGCCACACAGCTAGGTTTCTTTATAGATCCAAGCACATTTAGCGCCATAGAACGCAACCGCAAGAGGGTATCAATACTATCTAAAGAGAGAATTATTACCGAATTAAACAAAATAATACTTAGCAAGAAACCTAGCGTAGGTTTTATCTTACTCGACAAATGCTCTCTATTAGAGCTTATCTTCCCAGAACTTTCTGCACTCAAAGGAGTTCAGACAAGAAATGGACGAGCACACAAAGACAACTTCTACCACACCTTGCAAGTTCTCGATAATTTAGCAGCTAAGAGCGATGATCTCTATTTGCGATGGGCAGCTTTGCTGCACGACATTGCCAAACCACGCACAAAAGCATGGGACGCGCGCGCAGGATGGACATTCCATTCACACGAAACACTAGGCTCACAAATGGTTCCGTCGATCTTCAAACGGCTTAAGCTGCCTCTTAACGAGAAGATGAAATATGTTCAGAAACTAGTGTTTTTGCATCTTCGTCCTATCATCTTATCCGAAGATCTAGTCACCGACTCTGCTGTACGTCGTTTGATTTTTGAGTGTGGCGACGACATCGACGATTTGATGACTCTTTGTGAGAGCGACATAACATCGGGAAACCGCGATAAAGTCGATAAATATCTGAAAAATTTTGCCACCGTACGCCGTAAAATTATTGAGATAGATGAGAAAGATAGAGTACGAAACTTTCAACCTCCTATCAGCGGTGAGCTCATCATGGAAACCTACGGCATAAAGCCTTGCAACATCATAGGTCAGATAAAAACCATAATAAAAGAGGCCATACTCGATGGCGAGATACCGAACCAATATGAAGAGGCATACGCCCTTATGGAGAAAGAGGCTGCTGCTTTAGGATTAAAAAAGGTTGAGTAATGAATAACGATGAGTTTGAGTTTCTAACCACAGAAAGCAGTCTATCACTGGTAGAGAGACACATTGCGGCAGATCCTTTAGATCTAGCCTTGAAAGGTGTAGACAGCTCCATATGCACACAGATAAAATATCTTCAACGTGCACGTGCAAAGCTACCTCACTACTACAACGCTCGTTGCATAATTCCATCACTCAGCTATGAGCAATCAAGCAGCTCAGTGGCGGCAGAGGCAAAAGATTTCAGTGGTGACATCTGCATAGACCTCACATGCGGACTTGGAGCCGACAGCTACTCCTTTTCTCGAAAATTCAACCACGTGACATCCATTGAACGTGATGCCACGTTATGCAGAGTGGCACGCTATAATTTCACACGTCTTGGAGCATCAAATATTAATGTTGTAAACAGCTCAGCACAAGAGTTTTTAGAGAGCTACAACGGCAAAAAAGTTGATATGATATATATCGACCCTGTTCGCCGCGACCAAAACAAAAAAGTGTTTCTGCTCGAAGAATGCTCTCCCGACATGAACATTATCATGCCTCTTGCCATGAAAATCACGGAGAGATTGGTGGTGAAATTATCTCCTATGTTTGATGTTGATATGGCATATCGTTTTTTTGGCGCATGGGGAGCGGTGAAAGTTAGCAGTGTGTCGTATGAGAGAGAATGCAAAGAGGTGGTGGTTGAGGTTTCTGCTGTGCAAAACGGAAATTACAACTGCGCCACCATAATAAAAGATGAAACATCGGTGAAATCATACCACTACAAATACGACCCAATTCAAACCTACACAACTGCAACGGCCAACCATTACGAATATTTATATCTACCAAATATCTCATTTTATAAGAGTCGTACCATAAACTCACTAATGCACCAAACCTACAACTGCACCGACTACTGCTACTCATCGCCAAACGCCCCTGTACTAAGCAACACTCTTATCTCCAACTTCGAAGGCGACACCTACCGCATAGAAAAAACAACACCCTACAAACCCAAAGAGTTGAAAAGAGAGCTGAAACAACTAGGATCAAAAGCAAAAATATTAAAGAAAGATTTTTCCGAAAAAACCGAACAGATAAAAAAAGAGCTGGCAATCACCGACGGCGACACACCAACCCTAATTTTCACAACACACCAAAATAAGAAAACAGTTATGTTTTTAGAATTATTGGGTCATGATAAGATTTAAGAAGCTGTTTTCGGCAGCATCTAAGGCATGATTTTTATCTGACAGCAATATTTTTGTTTCCCAGATATTCCAATCTCCATCCTATCTCTTGAATATATTTACGCGACATGTCTAATGATGGAACATATTCTATTCCAAGCACATCGTGCAAATATACGGCATCATTCAAAATAAACAATATTTCAGCATCAGAACGCGCAATCTTCAATGCCGCATTCATAGATTTCTCAACATCACAATTTCCTAAAAGGGCATTAAACACTATTGCCTTACTACGAACAAAACCACGCTCATCTGCGAGTAGCTCGCACACGGCATCACGCATATCTTTTGCCACATCGTCGTATTGACAACATGCAGCCAAAGCCCAGTAACGCACCACTGGATCTTTATCTGCGAGCGACTCAGCTATATTTTTCTTAGCCACATCATAACCCACAACTCCCAACTCCGCAACATCAGCATAACGAGCTATGTTTTTCTTATTTGCAGCGGTGAATATTGTTGGGGTGTTGCTAGTTTTAATGCCATCCAACCACTGGCACTCTGGATAAAAACCAATATCTGGAAGTGACACCATCTTATGTTTCAATTTGGCACGTAGCTCTTTCAGAAGCTTAGCATATTCAATTTTGGATGCCAAATTATTTGTTTGATAAGGATCTACAGCCAGATCGTAGAGCTCTTCACCTCCTTGTGTCTTGAAAAACTGAGATTGTGCCATGTTGAGTTCACCACTACGATAAAGTGATTCTAACTCCACAAATGCAGGCATCTTATAACGGTAGAAGGTGTGAATAGAACGAGGTCCGTAGCCTTGAAAATTACGAACATATTTAAAGTTACCTTTGCGCAAAGTACGCGTAAAAGCATACATCTCATCGAAACGCTCGCCATAGTTATAGACTTCATCTCGGCTATTCAACTTTTTTAATTTCACCCCTTTACCCAGAAACGCTTTACCGTCGATAGATTTAGGAACGTTTATCCCTGCGAGTTTTAGTAGTGTAGGTGCAAAATCTATAAAACTGACAAATCCATCTACTCTGCCTCCAATAGGAATATCTAATTTATCGCGCCAAGCCTTAGGCACATAAACCACAAGCGGCACATGAACACCAAGCTCTGTGGTGTAGCCTTTAGTGCCAGGGAGAGCCCCACCGTTGTCGCCAAAATAGAATATGAAGGTGTTGTCGAGCAACGAATCTTTCTTCAACTCTCCTATCAACTCACCTAGCTGAGTGTCGGTTTCGGTGATCCGATCGTAGAATGTGGCATAGGTGTAGCGCATCAACTCAGTATCTTTATGGATTGGTGCAAGTTTTACATCTTTAGGATTAAATTTTGTAGGTTTGGTTTTCACAGCCGCACGATCGAAATGTAGGCAACTTTCATGACTACCAGCTGTTGAGTAGATATGAAAGAAAGGCGAACCTTTTGCCCTGTCGCGCCACGCATATTTTGATGCACTGCTATTATCCCAAGCCCCTGGCGTCATATTGAAATTGTAATCTGTCTTTTTGGAGTTTGTGGTGTAGTAGCCGTTTTGTTTTAGATAATATGGAAACAACTTAACATTTTGCGGAAGATCCACCGATTGTATTCTACGATGAAACCCAACCCCCAATCTTGTTGCATAGCAACCCGTCATGATTGTTGAACGGGCAGCCGAACTAACTGGAGCATTTGAATAAGCATTATTGAAAATAACACCCTCTTTTGCCATTCGTTCAACATTAGGTGTTTGCGCAGCGCCACTATTATATAGTGACAAATAATCAGATGCAACATCTTCAATCATGACCCAAACAAAGTTTGGACGCTCAGTTGTTTGTGCATTAACTGTTGTGAACGCTCCGAAGGCACACACTCCAAACACAATATTTTTTTTATCCATGATATAGCAATTAATATTATCGTATTACTTTAGATGCTATTTGAAATTTTTATCGGACAACAATAATTTTTTAGAAGTTGGTCGGGCAACCCTTATCGAAGTTTGAAATCTTTACCTAGATAAACCTTTCGCACCTCTTCATCATCGGCAAGCTCTTCGGCACTACCCGATTTAAGAATTTTACCTTCAAAAAGGAGATATGTTCTATCAGTAACATTTAGTGTTTCATGCACATTATGGTCAGTGATGATCACACCTATATTTTTGTCTTTCAACGTTCTTACTATACTTTGAATATCTTCAACCGCAATCGGATCGACACCAGCAAAAGGCTCATCGAGCAGAATGAATTTTGGATTTATCGACACTGCACGAGCTATCTCAGTTCGTCTACGTTCACCTCCCGATAGCTGAATACCTAAACTCTTACGCACCTTATGCAGACGGAACTCATCAATAAGATTTTCCAGACGTTCTTTTTGATATTCTTTTGTGAAATTAGTCATCTCAAGCACAGCGCGGATGTTGTCTTCCACACTCAAACGGCGAAAAACAGATGCCTCTTGGGCAAGATAACCTACACCCAACTGAGCACGTTTGTAAACTGGTAGAGATGTTATATCTTGATCGTCAAGAAAGACATGACCTTCATTTGGTTTTATCAAACCCACCGTCATGTAAAAAGTTGTGGTTTTGCCAGCACCATTCGGACCGAGCAACCCAACTATTTCACCTTGATTTACATCTATCGACACATGATTTACAACTGTACGACTCTTATAACGCTTTACTAAATCTTTTGTATATAACCG
>JAVVZN010000107.1:0-5665 GCA_036650555.1 Rikenellaceae bacterium | reverse complement strand
CCAATGGGTGGTGGTGAAGGTCGTTCATCAGGAGGTCACCCACGATCACGTAAAGGTCTACTTTCTAAAGGTTACAAAACTCGTAATCCTAAAAAGCAAACCTCTAAGTTTATCGTTACAAAAAGGAAAAAGTAAATCATTTAAAGCATTAGCCTAATGAGCAGATCACTTAAAAAAGGTCCATATATTGAACCTAAATTAGAGAAAAAAATTGATGCCATGAATGATTCGGGTAAAAAGAATGTCTTAAAGACATGGTCACGCGCAAGCATGATTTCTCCCGACTTCGTAGGTAATACAATTGCCGTTCACAACGGAAACAAATTTATACCAGTTTATGTAACCGAGAATATGGTCGGTCATAAATTAGGGGAGTTTGCTCCAACAAGAACCTTCCGTGGTCACGGTGGCAATAAGAAAAAATAGTGTAAATAAAGAAATTCATTAAATAATGGGTGCAAGAAAAAGATTAAGAGCTGAGAAAATGAAGGCTGAAAAGAAGCAAGTTGCAATTGCCTCTTTAAAAAGCTGTCCTACATCTCCTCGTAAGATGCGTCTTGTTGCTGACATCATTAGAGGTATAGAGATCAACAAGGCTTTGGGTATCCTCAAATACAGCACGAAAGATGCTTCAAATAAGTTAGAAAAACTTTTACGTTCTGCCATTGCAAACTGGGAGGCAAAAAACACAGATCTTCGTTTAGAAGATACCGAGTTGTGTGTGAAAGAGATTTTCGTTGATAGCGCAAGAATGATCAAACGTATTCAGCCTGCTCCACAAGGTAGAGCACACCGTGTACGCAAAAGATCAAACCACGTTACTATCATTGTAGATAAACCATCTAAAAACGAATAATCACTATGGGACAAAAAGTTAATCCAATATCTAACAGATTAGGTATTATACGTGGTTGGGATTCTTCATGGTATGGTTCAAAACAAGACTTGTCGTCTAAATTGATCGAAGATTTCAAAATACGTGAGTATCTTGATGCTCGTCTAGCAAAAGCAAGTATTTCTAAAATAATAATTGAGCGTACTCTAAAATTAATTACTGTTACTATCAGCACTGCTCGTCCGGGTATTATCATCGGAAAAGGTGGTCAAGAAGTAGACAAATTAAAAGAAGAGTTGAAAAAGATAACAGGAAAAGACGTTCAAATTAACATATTTGAAGTTAAACGTCCTGAACTCGACGCAGTAATTGTTAGTAATAACATTGCTCGCCAAATCGAAGGTCGTATCTCTTATCGTCGTGCCGTTAAAACTGCTATCGCTGCAACTATCCGTATGGGGGCTGAAGGTATCAAAGTTATGGTATCTGGTCGTGTAGGTGGTGCTGAAATGGCGCGTAGCGAAACTTACAAAGAAGGCAGAATCCCACTTCATACATTCCGTGCCGATGTAGATTACAATTTGGCTGAGGCGCTTACAAAAGTAGGTTTGCTTGGTATCAAAGTTTGGATTTGCAATGGTGAGGTTTATGGTAAGCGTGATTTATCTCCTATTTCTGGAGTTAGTGCTTCGGCTGCTGCTGCTTCAAATGGAGCAAATGCACCTCGCAGAAACGAACGTAACGACAGAGGAGATCGTAAAAAACCTCGTCGTGGTGGCGTTAGCAAAAAAAATAATAAGTAGTCAGATTTAAAAATAAAAAGTCATGTTACAGCCAAAAAAGACAAAGTTCAGAAGAGTACAAAAAGGACGCATGAAGGGTCTGGCTCAGAGAGGTAACCAATTGGCGTTCGGGTCGTTTGGTTTGAAAGCTCTCGACAAGGCGTGGATCACCGGTCGTCAGATCGAGGCGGCACGTCAGGCTATCGTACGTTACATGAAGCGTGAAGGACAAATTTGGATTAAGATATTTCCTGATAAACCTATTACAAAGAAACCTGCTGAGGTTCGTATGGGTAAAGGTAAAGGTTCTCCAGAAGGCTTCGTTGCTCCAGTTACTCCGGGACGCATACTTATCGAAATTGAAGGTGTGCCATTAGATGTTGCCAAAGAGGCTTTACGCCTTGGTGCTCAAAAATTACCTATCATAACTAAGTTTATGGTAAGAAGAGATTATACAGAATCCTCAATTTAGTAAAAGAATATGAAAACAAAAGAAATTAATGAGTTATCGGTTCAGGATCTGCATGAGAGGATAGACGCACAAAAGGCTAGCCTTAATCTACTGAAGATCAACCATACGGTATCGCCGATAGAAAATTCAACCACAATAAGAAAAGCACGCAGAAATATAGCAAGAATGCTTACAATTCTGAGACAAAAACAAAATTAATTATTTAAGACATGGAAAGAAATCTTAGAAAAGAGAGGGTTGGTGTGGTTGTCAGTAACAAAATGGAAAAGACCATCATTGTTGCTATAAAAAGAAAGGTTAAGCATCCTATCTACGGCAAGTTTATGAACAAAACCACTAAACTAGTTGCTCAAGACGAAAACAACGCTTGTACAGAAGGCGATACAGTTAAAATCATGGAGACAAGACCTCTTAGCAAAACAAAACGCTGGAGATTAGTTGAAATTTTAGAGAAAGCTAAGTAATTATGATACAACAAGAAAGTAGACTATTGGTTGCCGATAATAGCGGTGCAAAGGAAGTTCTTTGTATTCGTGTGCTTGGTGGAACAGGCAGACGCTATGCTTCAATCGGTGATAAAATTGTAGTAGCTGTAAAAAGTGCTACATCGTCAGGAGATGTTAAAAAAGGTACTGTTTCAAAAGCAGTAGTTGTTCGCACTCGTAAAGAGATTCGTCGTCCAGACGGTTCTTATATTCGTTTCGATGACAACGCTGTTGTGCTACTTAACAATCAAGGTGAAATGCGTGGTACACGTATTTTCGGCCCCGTGGCACGTGAACTACGCGACTCTTTTATGAAAGTCGTGTCTTTAGCTCCTGAGGTTTTATAATTTTAAAATTTAACAGACGATGTCAGTAAAATTGCATATAAAAAAGGGTGATACGGTTTACGTAAACTCAGGCGAAAGTCGCGGTCAGCAAGGTAAAGTACTTGAAGTACTTATTGCAAAGAGCCGTGCTGTCGTTGAGGGAGTAAACATGGTTAGCAAGCATGCTAAACCGAGTGCAAAAAACCCACAAGGTGGAATCGTTAAGCAAGAGGCTGCGATCCACATATCAAATTTGCAACCGCTAGATCCTAAAAGCGGAAAACCAACTCGCGTTGGTCGCAAACTAAATGATAAAGGAAAACTAGTTCGTTACGCTAAAAAATCAGGGGAGGAGATCAAGTAATGGCATACATACCTTCACTTAAGACTAAGTATAAAGAGGAAATTATTCCTGCTTTGCAAAAGGAATTCGGATACAAAAGTATCATGCAGGTTCCTTGTTTGGAGAAGATTGTTATCAATCAAGGTATCGGACAAGCAGTATCTGACAAAAAGTTGATAGAATCAGCATTAATCGACCTAACCACAATTACAGGTCAAAAGGCTATTCTTACCTACTCTAAGAAAGATATATCTAACTTTAAACTTCGTAAGGGGATGCCTATCGGAATTAAAGTTACTTTGAGAAAAGATCGCATGTACGAATTTTTAGA
This sequence comes from Rikenellaceae bacterium, assembly GCA_036650555.1. Taxonomy (GTDB): domain Bacteria; phylum Bacteroidota; class Bacteroidia; order Bacteroidales; family Rikenellaceae; genus CAMQVM01. The sequence continues at coordinate 2,091 of JAVVZN010000107.1, read as the reverse complement.
AAGATTAATTTGTATCTCTTTGCCTCGTATCCGTGATTTCAAAGGAGTTAGTGACAAGTTCGATGGCCAAGGTAATTACACCTTAGGTATCACAGAGCAAATCATTTTCCCTGAGATTGATATTGATAAAATCTCTAAAATCTTAGGTATTGAGATGACTTTCGTTACTACTGCTGCTAGCGACAAAGAAGCTCATGCTCTATTGAAAGCGTTTGGAGTCCCATTTAAAAGTAATAGAAACTAATCGGGTTTCCGTTTAGCTTTCTGTTGTTTAAGGGGATATAATTAAATTTAATTAAATAACTTATTCAAGTTTCAGAATATGGCAAAAGAATCAATGAAAGCTCGTGAAGTGAAGCGTCAAAAGTTAGTTGACCGCTACGCTGAAAAACGAGCTGCGCTTAAAAAAGCCGGAGACCAAGCAGGATTAGCCGCTCTTCCTCGCAACTCAAACCCTATTAGATTGCACAACCGTTGTAAATTAACTGGTCGTCCAAAGGGTTATATGAGATTGTTCGGAGTAAGCCGTATCCAGTTTCGTGAGATGGCATCTGCAGGTTTGATACCTGGCGTTAAGAAGGCAAGCTGGTAGTATAACATCCATATATAATTTAAAGAGTAGCTTTTTTCAGCTACTCTTTTTTTATTTTTCCATATCAATAAAATATTTTGTGAGTGATTTTTACTTTTTTTTACCATAAAGTTGCTCATGTTAAATATTTTAGTTACTTTTGTGGACTTTTTGTGTGTAAAAGATTCGTCTTTTTTCGCAAAAATAAAATTGATTCTCATATAGATATAAAGTTCTGTAAGGTTCTTTATTCTGAAAAATGAAGTCAAATTATTATTAATTAATTACTTACAATGACTGATCCAATTGCGGATTTCCTAACAAGGATTAGGAACGCAGCGAAAGCCAACCACAAGGTGGTTGAAGCTCCTGCATCAAAAATGAAAAAGGATATAACCAAAATTCTTCATGAACAAGGTTATATTTTGGCTTACAAGTTTGATAAAGATGAAAAAGGCTTTGAAGTTATCAAAATTGCTTTGAAGTACAACGCACAAACAAAACTTCCTGCCATTAAATGTTTAAAGAGAGTTAGCCGTCCAGGTTTACGCCACTACGTATCCGTAGACACTATTCCACGTGTTCTAAATGGACTAGGTATAGCTATCTTGACAACATCAAAAGGTATCATTACCGATAAAGCTGCAAAAGCTGCGAATGTTGGTGGTGAGGTGTTGTGTTACATCTATTAAACGGTAATAAAAAAATTAAAAAAAATAGAAATGTCAAGAATTGGAAAATTACCTGTAAACTTACCATCCGGAGTTACTGTAACAGTTTCTTCCGACAATGTTGTAAGCGTGAAAGGGCCTCTTGGATCATTATCTCAAAAAGTAGACAGCGATCTAGTTGTCAAAGTTGAGAATGGTGAAGTAACTTTAGAACGCCCAACTAATCAACCTCGTCACCGTTCAATGCACGGTCTATACCGCTCATTGATCCACAACATGGTTGTGGGTGTTTCGCATGGTTATGAAATTAAACAAGAGTTTGTAGGCGTAGGTTACAAAGCAGAGGCAAAAGGTCAAGTATTAGAGATGAGCTTAGGTTATTCTCACGATATACTTTTTGAAATTCCTTCAGAAGTTAAGTTTGAAGCTGTAACTGAGAAAAAAGGAAACCCTATTGTTACTTTGAAATCTATCGACAAACAACTAATCGGTCACGTGGCTGCAAAAATCCGTTCACTTCGTAAACCTGAACCATACAAAGGAAAAGGTATTAAGTTTGTGGGTGAGGTTCTTCGTCGTAAAGCCGGTAAATCTGCTAATGCTAAATAACAAATACGATTATGGCGCTTAATAAAATAGAAAGAAGAACTCGCATCAAGATGCGTATTCGCAAGGTTGTTAGCGGTTCTGTTGAAAGACCTAGAATGTCTGTATATAGAAGTAACAAACAAATATATGTTCAACTTATCGACGATCTCAATGGTGTAACATTGGTGTCTGCAAGCTCATCTGATAAAGAGATTGCTGCTGAAATCACTGGTAAAACTAAAGTAGAGGTTGCAGGTGTAG
>JAVVZN010000106.1:0-5689 GCA_036650555.1 Rikenellaceae bacterium | reverse complement strand
GCCACTTCTAAGTGCTCGTCGCTGCCATGAGTCGCTTAGTGCTCCTCGTCCACCTGCAAAACGTATGGTGCAACGTGGGTTTATTATGCGGAACATAGCTAAGGTGGTAAGTATCTCATCTTCAGTCAGAGGTGCTGCATCTGCCAAAGGAGTGCCTTTGATAGGATTTAAGATGTTTAGAGGTATGCTATCGGGAGCTACTTGACGTAAGTAAAAAGCAAACTCCATTCGTTGAGCTACGGTTTCGCCCATGCCAATGATTCCGCCAGAGCAGATGCTCATGCCAACCGAGCGAGCTGCCTCTATTGTTTGTAGCTTATCTTCCAGAGTGTGGGTAGAACATAGCTTTGGAAAATGCGATGGTGCACTCTCTAGGTTGCAGTGGTAGCGTGTCACACCGCTGTCGTGTAGTTTTTTGAGCTGCGTTTTATTTAATAAACCCATTGAGGCACATAGTTTTATAGAGCTATTTTCGCTTATTTCCTTATAAATTTTGCATGCCTTATCAATATCTAGATCGGATAATGCACGTCCGCTTGTGACAAGAGAAAACCTGCCAACACCTTTGCGTGTGTTGTTCATTGCCATTGCCATAGTCTCTTTAGCCGACACCATTGGATATACGCTAATATCTGTCTTATGAAACTTAGATTGTGAGCACCATTTGCAATCTTCACTGCATTTTCCACTACGTGCATTGATTATAGAACATGTGTCGAAGTGATTGCCTTCAAAATGATCTCTAAGTCTGTCTGCCATAGAGCATAACAACTCTTTATCATCAACTTTTAGTAGCTCCATTGCCTCATCAAAATTGATTAGGTAGCCATCTTTAATTTTTGATTCTAATATTTCGATCTCTTTACTATTCATTTTTACTATATTTGTGCTAAATTAAACAAGCATTATGTGCTAAACTATTAACTATTATGAATGATTTAGATGCCTCGTGCCGCCGATTATACAGTGTTCACAGCAAACAAAGGTATTTATTTTTTGAGAATAAACAATATTTGAATCTATCGTCTAACGACTATTTAGGGTTGAGTAGCGAACAGTTACAACATGAGTTTTTAGACACATGCAAGCCATTTGAAAGATTTGCGCTGAGCAACCCATCGTCGCGTCTGATGACTGGCAACTCTGAGTGTTATAATGATCTTGAACACTCTATTTCTCAGTTGTTTGGCAAAGAGAATGCGCTTGTTCTAAGTTGCGGCTACATGATCAATTCTTCGCTGCTAGGTGCAATATCAGAGCCTGGCGATCTGATTATAGCCGACAAGCTAGTGCATGCAAGCATTGTTGATGGCATGCGCCTTTCGTTGCGTGATTTTCTAAGGTTTCGTCATGGCGACATGGCGCATCTGCGCTCATTACTTGAAAAAAATAGAGCTCTCTATAAAAGAGTGTTTGTGGTTGTGGAGTCGATTTATAGCATGGATGGTGATGTGGCGCCAATTATGGAGTTGATAGCTCTTAAAAAAGAGTTCAATATAGTTTTGTATGTTGATGAGGCTCATGCCTTTGGCGTGAGAGGGAAAAATGGTGCAGGGCTCGCAGAAGAGCTTGGCGTTGGTTCTCAGATAGATATAATTGTGGCAACACTTGGCAAAGCCACAGCCTCACAAGGTGGTTTTGTGGTTTGCAGCAATAGCGTTAAGGAGCTGCTGATAAACAAAATGCGAGGATTGATATTCTCAACAGCACTGCCAGATATATCGCTTATGTGGAGCAAATTTATAATCGACCGTCTGCCATCGTTCTCCTCAAAAAGAGAACATCTGAAAAAAATATCAACCTTACTTGCTCACTCTTTATCTCTTAGTGGCATGCAGTCGCATATAATTCCGATCGTAGTGGGATCAAATGAGGCAGCAGTGAAGTTGCAGATGAAACTACGCGATGGGGGCTATTGGGTGTCGGCAATTCGTCATCCAACGGTGGCGAAAGGGAGCGAACGCATAAGAATATCGCTCAGTGCCGACATCACCGAACAAGAAATGAATGATTTTACAACTTTTTTCACAAAAGAGAATAAAGTATAGAGTTTTAATGTTAATTTTGTAAATTAATGTTAATAAAGTTTTTTTAATATGAAAAAAATATCATTTATCGTAACTATGATATTGTGTGCAAACATTGCTAACGCACAATATTCAACATCATTTGTTTCTAAAATTATCGACAACAAATCATACAACTATATAGTTGGAGAAACATCGGGTGAGCGAGCAAAAAATAATGCTGCCGACATGGCAAGCTACGAGCTTTATAATCGTAATTTCGACAACCTTAAAGAATCAGAATGCGTGGCTGCACGTTGCAAAGAATATGGACTTAATGGCGTTGAAATACGTCGATACAAATCTCCATATCCAGTTTGGGCAGCAGTGAAAGGTTCGCTTTGGGAAACATCTCCTAAAATTCAAAAACTAACAGACATAGGCGATATTCCAGCGTCACTTGCCCCAAATAGTCAAAATGCCGACATCACCGCCGAGCTTATTTGGGTGGGCGATGGAAACGATGAAGATTTTAAAGCACTCGACGTGAAAGGAAAAATAGCGGTGGGTTCAAATAATGTTTGGAGATTGCATAATGCGGCTGTGGCAAAAGGTGCGGTGGGCGTTATTTCTATATTTAATCCACGTCCACAGATCGACAACTTGCAAATTCCAAACTCTTCAATAAGTAAAGAACTTGCGGTGAAGACAAAATCATTTGCATTTCAAATGGTGCCACGCCATGGCTACGAATTGCGTGACAGATTAAAAAGAGGTGATAAAATTACAGTTAGAGCACAAGTAGAAACAAAAACACAAAACATAGAGTATCAATCACCAACATGCTTTATAGAGGGTAGCGATCCATCGAAAGGTGAAATTATCTTCTCAGCACATCTTTTTGAGGGTTACACAAAACTAGGTGCAAACGACAACATGTCGGGTTCTGTGGTGCTGCTAGAGGTGGCTCGCACACTGAACACTCTAATTGAGAAAGGCTTGATAGAAAAACCAAAACGCACCTTACGTTTTATCTGGGGCGATGAGTTCAGCGGTATAATTCCTTGGGCAAACGAAAACAGTAAGATAATGGATAAAGCATTGTTCAACATAAACCTCGACATGGTGGGCATTGGGTTGTCTGATCAAGCATCTTATTATCATCTGCATCGCACCACAATGGCAAACTCGCACTACTCGAATGATTTAGTTGAAAATATTTTCCGTTACATAGGTGAAACAAACCAAAATAGCATTTTGATAGGCGAATTTATTGATCCCGTCATTGCACCAACCGGATCGTTAGATCCATTCTACTACTGCTTAACATCGCACTATGGTGCATCTGACCATGAGATATTCAACGATTGGGGCATACAAGTGCCATCGGTTATGATGATCACCTGGCCCGACGAAAACTACCACACTTCAACCGACAGAATAGAGAAACTCGATGCCACACAATTAAAACGTGCCGCTGTAATTGCTGCCACTGTGGCTTTTGAGGCTGCTGTTGCAGATGAAAACGGAGCTATAAAAATAGGTAACGAAGTGGCTGGAAACTCATTACGTAGAATGGCAACCATCCACAACAAAGTGTCAAATTTCATATCAAACGCTAATAAATCAACCATTCAAGATGTGCTTAAAAATGCTTTAGAACAAGTTGATGCAGTGGCTATTGCTGAAAAACGCGGCATTGCTTCTATAAAAGAACTAGCACCTGAGAGCACAAAACTAACCAAATATATTGCCGAACAATCATCAGCAATAGATGGTTATGCCGATATTCTAAAATCATCATTGAAATCGGCTGCCATGGCATCTGGGGCTGAGAGTGGCGAGATAACCCTGTCGAGCGAAGAGATCGCAGCATCAAAAATATATCCTAAATCAACTGCAAAAGTGCGTGAGTTAGGCTATGCTGCTCTTCACAAGGCATTTGATAACGATAAAAGTTTGTTCGGGTTGAAAATAGGCAATGGCGATGAGGCGGCACGTCTTACTCAACATGGCGACGTGTCTATTTACGATATAAAAAAAATGCTTATAGCACAATCAATGCGTCAAGTTGAGATAGCCGACTTAGTCAAATTTATGAACTTATTGAAAGATAAAGGATTAGTAACATTAGAAAATAAATAATATAACTATATGGTAGACGATAAAAAAGTCATTTTTTCAATGGTTGGTGTAAGCAAAACATTCAGCAACCAAAAAAAAGTTTTAAACAACATCTACTTATCATTTTTCTATGGTGCGAAGATAGGTATCATAGGCTTAAACGGATCGGGTAAGTCTACATTGATGAAGATCATTGCTGGCATTGAGAAAAGTTTTGTTGGAGAGGTGGTGTTTTCTCCAGGCTACACTGTTGGCTATCTCGAACAAGAACCTTACCTCGACAACTCAATGACTGTTCGTGAGGTTGTGGAGCAGGGGTGTTCAGATGTGGTGGCTCTTCTGAAAGAATACGAAGAGGTAAACGCCAAATTTATGGAACCAATGTCGGACGATGAGATGAATAATCTTATCGCACGTCAAGGCGAGCTTACTGAGTTGATAGATCATAAGAATGGCTGGGAGCTCGACCAAACTCTAAATCGTGCAATGCACGCTTTACGTTGTCCGGATGCCGATGCCAAAGTGGAGTATTTGTCGGGAGGAGAGCGACGTAGAGTGGCGTTATGTAGGTTGTTACTACAAGAACCCGACGTGCTGCTTTTAGATGAACCAACAAACCACCTTGATGCTGAGAGTATTGACTGGTTAGAACAGCATCTTCAACAATATAAAGGCACGGTGATTGCCGTGACCCACGACCGTTATTTCCTCGACAATGTTGCAGGTTGGATTCTTGAACTCGACCGCGGCGAAGGCATCCCTTGGAAAGGAAACTATTCGAGTTGGTTGGAACAGAAAACCAATCGCATGGTTATGGAAGAGAAACAAGAGAGCAAACGTCGTAAAACTCTTGAACGAGAGTTGGAATGGGTGCGTATGACCCCTAAAGCACGTCAAGCAAAGGGCAAAGCACGTCTACTAGCTTACGACAAGATGCTAAATGAAGATAGCAAACAGAAAGAGGAGAAACTAGAGATATTCATACCAAACGGACCGCGTCTTGGCGATAGGGTGTTGTGCGCTGAAAACGTTTCAAAAGCGTTTGGCGATAGGGTGCTCTATGAAAATCTCAACTTCACTCTGCCACCTGCTGGCATTGTGGGGATTATTGGACCTAATGGCTCTGGAAAAACCACACTGTTCCGCATGATCATGAAACTAGATAGCCCAACAAGTGGCGACTTTTCTGTTGGTGAAACAGTGAAACTAGCTTATGTAGATCAACAACACTCATCAATAGATCCAGAAAAGACTGTCTATGAGGTGGTTTCAGGGGGTGCCGACAATCTTATTTTGGGTGGTAGAACACTTAACTCACGCGCTTACATATCGCGTTTTAACTTCTCTGGTGCTGATCAAGAGAAAAAATGCGGTGTCTTGTCGGGTGGTGAACGAAACCGTCTGCATCTTGCTTTAGCTTTGAAAGAAGAGGGTAATGTGCTACTTCTCGATGAGCCAACTAATGATATTGACATCAACACCTTACGTGCACTAGAAGAGGGTTTGGAGAATTTTGCAGGCTGTGCTGTGGTCATATCGCACGACCGTTGGTTCTTAGA
>JAVVZN010000105.1:0-5750 GCA_036650555.1 Rikenellaceae bacterium | reverse complement strand
TAGGGTTGTTTCATCCAGTAGTGGTGAAAGCGGAATATTATTGGGGCACAGGTTGTTGGTGGATATTTCTAGTGCTCGGAATTATAGGGGTGGCAATTTCTATGATTGTTGAGAGTCTATTTATATCGGCTATATTAGGTGTTTTCGCTTTCTCCTCTTTCTGGACTATAAAAGAAATTTTTGAACAACGCGACAGAGTAAAAAAAGGGTGGTTTCCTCGCAACCCAAAGAGAAATTACTAAGAAGCTATCAATAAAATAATCAACGCTCCATAAATCTAATTTATGGAGCGTTGATATTTATCTATTGTTGTCCGGTAAAATTTCAAATATAGTATGTGATAGTGTGATTAAAATTTTTGACCAGACAATGATTCTATTTTTCTTTTGCAGATTTCTCAGTAATAGAAGAATTTGAAACAGGAGCACCTATCGACTCACGCATCTGTGTGTCGGCTTGTAGATTTTTAAGTTTGTAATAATCCATTATGCCTAGGTTGCCAGAACGGAACGATTCAGCTATTGCAAGCGGAATTTCAGCCTCAGCCTCAATCACTTTGGCTCTCGCCTCTTGTGCTTTAGCTTTCATCTCTTGCTCTAATGCCACTGCCATAGCACGTTTCTCTTCAGCTTTAGCTTGTGCAATATTTTTATCTGCATTAGCTTGATCCATTTGCAAGAATGCACCAATATTCCGTCCAACATCTATATCTGCTATATCAATTGAAAGAATTTCAAATGCTGTGCCTGCATCAAGACCTTTACTAAGAACCACCTTTGATATATAATCTGGGTGTTCTAGCACTGTTTTATGACTCTCAGACGAACCTATTGATGATATGATACCCTCACCAACACGTGCAAGTACTGTTTCTTCACCTGCACCACCAACCAGTTGTTTTATGCTGGCACGAACAGTGACACGAGCTTTTGCAACAAGCTGAATACCATCTTTTGCCACAGCCGAAACAGGAGGAGTGTTTATTACTTTCGGGTTTACCGACATTTGCACCGCCTCAAACACATTTCTACCTGCGATGTCGATTGCAGTTGCCATTCTGAAGTCGAGGCTGATATTAGCTTTCTGAGCAGAAACCAACGCATGAACCACATTCTGAACATTACCACCAGCAAGGTAGTGTGCCTCTAATTCACTAGAATTTAGCACCAAACCTGCTTTAGTGCCCTCAATCATCGACGACACAATCACTGATGGTGGAACTTTCCTCCATCGCATCAAAACCAACTGTAACAAACTTATTTTAACTCCAGATACTGTTGCTGAAAACCATAGTCCGACAGGAATAAAATATAAGATGATCTACAAGAAAACAATTTCTAACCCAATAAATACAAGTATTAATACAGCTCCATCCATAATTTAAAATATTAAGCACATTGTGCGTTTTTACTATTAACTAATTAATGTTAGATTATTATTTTTGATACCACGACTACCGAATCTTCAAAACCTACAACCTTTACTGGCGTTAGAGGATCAACATAGCCTTCATAACATTTTGCCTCTATCAACTTACCATCAATATTGACTGTCCCCATAGGAGCTAGACGAGTTTGCGCAACGCCCTCACGACCTAAGGTAGTTTGAGTATCAGCTTTATGTAATGCAGAACTATCGACTGTGGTACTAAGCGATAATTTTTTAAGTGATTTTGCACGCATGCAAAACACTAGAGTTATTATGACCAAAACAATTGAAACCAACAGCATGATAACAGCCATGCTCATGCCATATTCTATATACGACAACACAATAGCAGCTATAAAAGCAGCAGCCGCAGCAATTGCAGCAAGAGTTGTGCCTGGAAGTAAAACTATCTCTGCGAATATCAACGCAATTCCTACAATCAATAATAGAATAATAATTAATAGTGTCATAATTTATATTTTAACGTATAGGTATTAACTGAGCATCGGCTCCTATAAGAGCAGCCACTCTATTTGCATCTGATTTTGTTTGGAAAATTCCGATGTTATAGATTGTATTTCCATTTTCATCGGTTGATTTTGTTATCTCTTTATCGGGAGCCTCTTTGGCAATCAATGCTCTTAACTCTGAGGTGTAGCTTGTGATTTTTATTTTGTACTCACCAACACTTAACGATGGGTCTAAAGTGTTTATGCCATCTTTCCACGAGGTGACTTTGGTGTTTAAACCCAACTTATTTAGATTCTTCGATGCTGATTCTGCCTCATCGAAAGTTTTGTAGGAGCCTGCCCAATAACGAAACTTTCCATCGGCGAGTTCTAAAAACTCTGCTGGACTTATTCTATGCAGAGATGTGTAGGTGGTTAGTGGTTTGGCGTATGTTCCTAGTTCTATTTTGTAAAGCTCTCCTTTTGTTGGAATTGTAAGCTCCGACGGAGGATTTGATGCTGAATGGGCATTTGCTGTTAATCGAGAAATAGGCGAATATATTATAGATTCCTGTAAAGGTAATACACTTTTCGAAATATCATATTTTGTTACGTCTATTTTTTTTATTTCTGAGGTTATTGAGTCGGTGGCTGAGGTTAGATTTAATAGAGTTGTGAGTTCTTTCTCATAATCCAACACCAAAAGACGCTGACGAACATATTTGCTTATGCCTGGAGCTATGAACTGAGCATCAATATCTGATTCACCACTACGCATGTCGCGACTTGTTTCATTTAAACGATCTACAACTTGACGCGATGCCCCAAATTTATCTAAAAGACGATTATAGATGTCGAGTTTTGAGTTGTAGATCTCATCCCACTGACGCACTGCATAGTCGTCAATTTTATGAATTTCATTAATGATCAATGTGTGAGCTGCGGCAAGTGAGTCGGCAATAATTTTATCGCCATTAGCGATGTATGAGGTGTAGATCGAACGTGCATCAATACTTTTTACTGCTATATCTCTTATGCTGCCTGCAATCAACGCATCTATCTGCTTTGTTTTTGTTATTGTTTTCAATTCTGCATCTGAGATCTCTCCTTTTAACCTGCTACTAGATAGAAAATTTCGCAATTTCGACTCATCAACCGACTCTTCAGTTTGGGTTTTTCCACTCTCTATATTTGCAATAATATATTCTTGCTCCATAGTGGCTGATTTGCCACCAACGTTACCTAGCTGACTTCTGACTTCAAATAGCTTACCTTCAAGATTTAGTATTTCATTTGTAAGTTTCACCTTACCATCATCGTTGGCAGCTTTTAGAATTGTCTTTTTTTGGTCTATCAATTTCACGATGGAATCTTGAGCAACATTCAATTTATACTCTTGCTCCATCAGTTGCATGTATGATTGATTGTTTTTCAACCCTTCAACACGCGCTTTCACTTGAGAGAACCCACTATTAGAATATGTTAATAAAAATAATATTAGAACTATGAAATATTTGAAATTCATTTTGAACATCACAAATTAATTGATTACATTACAAATATAAGATTAATATTTGAAATTTAAATAAGAAAAATAACACGAAGCTGTTTTAATTTATTAATCTCGTTCTTTTCGGCTCATTTTGCTCCAGTTTCCGCTCTACAAACCATTATTTAGCCCGCTAAAATCTGATTTATAGAACAAAAACTAGGATAGAAATAGCTCTCAAACAACTTCGCTAACAAATTAAAACAGTTTCTAAAAAGACACAACATATTTATTTCCAACTTTTTATTAGAAATATTTGAATAAAACCAAACAATTCCAAACGTCCGAGCAACATGGTAATGGCACAAACAAACTTACCTCCCGATGGCAATCCAGAAAAATTACTTAACGAACTAACCTCGCCGAAACCTGGACCAACATTTCCAAGGCAAGTCACAGCACTACTGAAGCTTGTCATCAGATCAACATTCATGGAGGTGAGGAGGATTGTGCTTACAAGTATTGAAATCATGTAGAGCGACACAAAAACCAGCACCGCACTTATCAGATCGTCGGAGAGCAAAACTTCATTCATCTTGATTTTTACAATAGCATTAGGATGCTGCAATTTCAACATTCTGGCTTTGAATATTTTTAAAAGTATCAAAAAACGATCAGCCTTCAAGCCACCGGCAGTTGATCCGGCACATCCACAATGAATAGAATAAAAGAGTAACAACAAGACAGAGAGCGCAGGCCAGAGAGCTGTATCGACAGTGGCAAATCCTGTGGTGGTGATTATGGTGACAAATTGGAACGACGCGTAACGCAAAGAGTCTAAAAGCGAATATGTGTTTGTGAAAAAGAGGTTGAATGTCAAGACTATTGTTCCAAATAATATGGTAAGCAGATAGTAACGCGCCACCTCTGAATGAAACAGACTAGCCTTTTTTGTGGTGATAGTGGTGAACAACAAACCAAAATGCAAACCCGACAAGATCATGAAAAAGATTATAATCAACTCAATCCATATATTGTTGTAACTAGCAATACTGAGGTTGCGAGTGCTGAACCCTCCAGTTGCCACAGTAGACATGGAGTGATTAATGGCATCAAACCAATCCATTCCTGCAAGCTTCAAACATACGGTTTCGCTTGAGATCAACACAAGATAGATAAAAAGCAAGATACGAACTATCTTATCAACTTTATAACGATAGTTGTCTTTGGCAAGCGATGAAAGTTCAATATTTGATAATGACAACTTAGCCTTTCCTGCGGCAGGCAATATGGCAAGGGCAAAGATTATAATTCCAGCACCACCAATAGCATGCGTGCAACTACGCCAGAACAGCAAACCACGCGGCAACGCTTCAATGTCTTGCAGCACAGTTGAACCGGTGGTGGTGTAGCCAGAAACGCTCTCAAACAGGCTGTTTATGACAGTAAACTCACCTCCCCACAGAATATATGGCAACATTCCAATAACAGAAGAGGCAGCCCATGATAATACAACAATAGCATAACCCTCTTTATTACGTATGCTTTCAGCATCGGAAGGAACAAATATAAGAGGAAACGAACCTATTATTGCAGTTAAGATGGTGGAGAGTAACAATGGATAGAAAGCAGTGTCTATACCACTTATAAGCGAAACTAAGGCTGAAACAGCCATAAATAACGCATTCAGTAAAATTGCAAAACCTGTATATCGAAGTACTATTGAAAGCCGCATAACGCAAATTAACCATTAAACAGCCACAAAGATACAAAATTTATCTGACAACGATCGCTATTGACACAATTTCACCCCTAATTGCTTGCGTATTTCGTCCATCACCTCAACCACAGCAAGAGATACAGCATGAGAATTTACAGACGACTCACGTTTACCGCTCTCAATGATATTGATAAACTCCTCAATCTCATAGAAATATTCATTTTTTTGATTGGCAATAGTAATATCTTCGTTCGGTTTTTGTTTATCTCTATATGATAATTGTAGAGAAGAGATTATATTTATTCTGTCGGTTGTAATTGTGCCCTGCTCACCTATGATCTGAGTGGGAAGAGAGGCATCGGAGATCTTTGAATAGACCACTGCTCCATCCATATCATCAAATTTGAACGACACACTCGCGCTACCATCAACTCCAGTAGACAGTAAATTGCCAGCTGCCATAACCTTCGACGGCTTACCGAAAAGCACAACCATAGGATAGATTGTATAGACACCTATATCGGTGGTTGCTCCCCCTGATAACTCTGGTTTAAAAGGATTTTCAATAATCCCAGCCTTATATTTATCATAACGCGAAGAGTATTGACAATACGATGAGAAATATTTTGTCACCTTACCTATTGTTGGTAGAACAGCGATGATC
>JAVVZN010000104.1:0-5778 GCA_036650555.1 Rikenellaceae bacterium | reverse complement strand
TAGTGGTTGGGGTTTGAATGATACAAAAGTAAGACTACGATATGGCTATATCAAGACGTTATCGTGGAGACGGTTACCATATAAATAAAAGAGATTGTCGTAAATCACGAAAGTGAAATATAGACAATCTTTTTTGTTTTATTGGTGTCAGATAAAAATTTCGAATAGCTTCTTAGTTTTTTCAATAATGCGCATTTTCTTCAATGCGCATTTTCTTTGGTAATAAATGCGCGCGCTAAAAATTCGATTTCATTTTCAACGTGTAACAACAACTAATAAATTGATGTGATTTTTGAAAATTATCTAACCATGTAAAAATATTAATAAAGTATTGGAATTATAGTAAAAATGATTATTTTTGTATAAATTATCATTTTACTTATAGTAGAAATTAACAACCTTTTTTGCCATATATCAGAGCTAGTATTCTTCTCCGATTGTGCAAAGATAGGCACATTAGAGCTAGAACTACTATACATTTTCACTTATATACTATACATTCTATTTTTATGTAGTTTTCTTTGCTAAATCATTGATTAATGCGCTGTATCGTGTCGTATTTGGGTGGGTGTTCCACCTAGATTTGCCTTACAAAATTTGATAAGATGCTCTAATGATGAAAAATTAAACTCATCTGCAATACTCTTCAAAGGCACTTCTGCCTGCAATAACTTACCCTTTACATGACGAGCTATTTGTTTCTGCATCCAACCATAAGGAGTATCATCAAATTCTTCTCTGAATTTGGTTGCAAAAGCGCTAACTGAGTAGCCACATTTGCTGGCTAGCTCAGTGGAATTTCTTACCGAAAGATAATGCTCCATTACCATACTTCGAAAATCTAACGACTTTCCAATTATTGGATAAAATAATTGCGCATTCTCTTCTTTGGTATAATATCCTCTAAAAATTAAAAATAATTCTATTTGTTTTATCTCGTGTAAATGAGAACAATTCATGCCTGCTTGTAGATAACTTCTTAGTAAATTTAAATATGTTGTCAAAGGTTCACGAATATCGAGTGGCCTAAAATTATATTTAATATCTTGACAATAAGGAGATAATGCTTGTAGTGCCTTCTTGTCACATAATGAAACTTGATTGCTGTATGCAAGTATTACCATAGAGGAATCTTCCAGTATTGATCCTTCGCAATCACTCATTTTTGGTAGAAATATTATCTCCCCAGCTTTGAAAACACGATTGCGATATTCATTACAGCTTACATTTACACTACCACTGAGAATGAAAATCAAGTGATTTTCTGGTTTATTTTGTTTTTCAAAGTATTCTCCTTTTTTTAGATCTGGACACATAAATCCTACTTTAATGTCAGATATGTAGTTGTGACATGCAGTGTGTTCGGGAATATACAATAGCTCCATAACGATTTATTTTTAGGTTAATAATAGTAGATTACTCTCTTTATTTGCCATGTGTTTCTGTAAATTGTTTCTATATCTATCATTCATTCAATATGTTACGTTTATATGTTTCATCATTTATATAGCTGACATTATACTGAAACATATTTTCTATATTTCAGTATGCTATATATCATGCTATTAATGCAATGTTTAATTATTTGGGAATAAAAAAGCTATTTCGTTTCTACTATAAGTAGAAATGAAAAATGCCTTCAAAAGTTGTAATATATAACTTGATATATATGTTTTCAGAGCGGGTTCACAGTATGTTAATAGTGATTATTTCACTTACAAAAGACTATGATAAAATAGGGATTGAAATTTGCGATATTACTCGTGAGTATAATGTTCCTATTGTACAAATTCGAGGTGCTGTAAATACATTAATTCAAGAAGGATTGATTGTTTCATCAGAAGAGGGTCGGCTTTTACTTTCAGAAAAAGTAAATAAGCTGACCCTTTGTGATATTGTGTTTCGATATGGAGATACTGAGTTTAATGGCATATTTATAGATGCCAAAACCAAACTACCCCTTCGGCTTAGCATGGCTTCACGGGTCATTATTCAAGAACAAAACAAGCTATATAAGATGATCCAGAACAAATTACAGCACATTAATCTTCTGAAATGGAGTGAAAAAGCTGGGAGAAAAATTGTACATATATAATAGAAATCAATAAGTATATAGATATATAAAAATATAAAAATGAAGAAGTCACTAATTGAACTAGCACTTACAAAACACATTCGAAAAATCGTTTTTAGCGGTTTGTTTGCCATATTTTTTCTTTGTTCAGCGCAGCAAAGTCATGCACAGTTTTATTCGGTTAAAACTAATCTGCTAGAATGGGGAATGTTAGGAACTATCAATGCAGAGGCAAGTATGATGGTTGCTCCTCGTCTTACCGTCAATTTTGATATTGCATGTAACCCATGGACTTTCAAAGATAATATGAAGCTGAAACATTGGTTGGTTGAGCCTGGATTGCGTTATTGGTTTTGGCAAACCTATACTGGTGGATTTGTAAGCCTATACGGAATAGGCACTCGTTTCAATGGTGGGTTCAACAAACGTTATGACGGACATGGCTTTGGTGTGGGAGCAACATATGGCTATGCTTGGGCGGTAGGTAAGCGATGGAATATTGAAGCAGAGATAGGAATAGGCGCATTGTGGAGTAGATATGGCACATACGAATGTGTAGAATGTGGAATGTTGATTGCACCAAAGAAAAAATATTTAAAGCCTTCACCTAAAGCTTCAATAGGTATAGTGTACTTATTTTAATATGAAGACGAATAAACAACAAAATGAAAATATTTATATTAAAATATAGTTTATATGCTCTGGTGGCAGTGGTTGTTGGATGTAGTTCTGTGCATAAACTAACCAAACTACAACCTGTTGCTAACGTGGAATACACTGATGAAGAACAAATTGCTCGTAGGAATATGGGTAAAGAAGATACCACAAAGCCCGACACCACCAATCGAGTGATTAGCTATGTGCGTGGCGACGGACAAACTCAAATTTTAAATGAAGTGGTCTATGATAGTTTGTCGAACACAAATATGTCGCAGCTTCATATTTCAGAAGTGAAAGTTTCTGCACGTAGCCTTCAACACACAGTTGAGCGTAACGGAAAGATTCATATTAATTTTCAGATGGTTGTTCCTTCGGAGTTGCAACATAGCTCATGGCAGGTGAATTTACAACCGATCTTGAGTTACGATAAGGTGCTAACCGACTCTTTGGAGCCTGTTCTACTTACCGGATCGCGATTCAGAGCAAGTCAATATAAAGATTATGCGCTATACGACAAATATTTACAGAAAATAATACCTGATTCAGCCGACTTTTTTAATTCGTATGTTAAGCGTAGATCTTATTACAACTATACAAGAGGGTTGATTCGTCGTCGCGAATATTTAGAAGACAAGATGTATAAACCTGTGAAAATGAGATTAAACATCCTCCCTGAGCGATTTGAGCTATTCAATAGAATGAATCTACGTAAAGACTCAGTTTATGAGAGAAATATCATAGAAAAACAGCAATTGATCTATGCACGTAAGACAATGGCATATTCAGATGCAGCAGTTAATTTGGCGGATAAAAGTAGCATGTATACTCGTAATCAAGAACGCATATCACGAATGGATTTCGATGATTTGAAGGTCAGATCGCTATATGGCTTAGGTGGTTGGTTCCCATTGCATCACTACTCTTATATGCGTCATGGAGAACAAGCGGTTCAGCGCGATTCATCAAAAAGTGTGCATCGTGCTAAAACAATAAAATCTATGTATGAAAGATTAGATAAGATAGATAGTAGTGAGATTGTACAACGGTTTATCGACACTAAAAAAGTGGAGTCAAACAAGCAACGTATCTTCGACAAAGGACGTATGTTCAATAAAATCGTGCCTCATCCTTTTCAGACAGCTATGCGTCTTGATTCGGTGATAAACCTACGCGACACGCTACGTTATTTCTATTCACAAGAGGTTGAAGCTAATGAAAACACCTCTAAGTTACATGTCTATCTTGATGGTAGTTTGATTAAACATAGTGGCGAGTTTTATGAATTTGCATCGCCCGACACGCTCCATTTTAATGTGTCGTCGATGACCACATTTATAGATGAGCAGCCTCGCTACGTGCAGCGTATCATCACTCGTGATGCTGAAGCCAACGCCCGATTTAGCATTGAGTTTCCAAAAAATAAGAGTGCTCTGATTGCGCAATATGGCGATAACATCAAAGAGCTAAAAAAGGTGAAAGATGTTATTTCTAAGTTGATGAACGACCCTATCTATATTATTGATAGCATAAAAGTCACTGCTGCCTCTTCGCCGGAAGGTGGCTTGTCGATCAACACTCGCCTTGCCAAAGAGCGCTCGATTGCATTTAGTGAGTTCATGAAAGAAGAATTGAAATATTGGCGTGATTCGCTTGATGTGCAAAGCATGGTGGTGCTCAACGAAGATGGAACATCAACCATTCAAAAGGCAAAAGAACACCTGCCAAATCTCGATAGTAAAATACGTGTTGAGTCGATACCTGAAGATTGGGAGAAGTTGTCGCAGATGATCGTTGCTAATGATTCGTTGATAAAACATGGCGATGCAATATTAGCTATCATAGCCGATATTGCCTCTCCAGACCGACGTGAGGTTGCAATTCGTAGAGCTTACCCAACAGACTATGAGGTGATGCGCAATAAACTTTATCCTAAGTTGCGTGCGGTGGATGTGAAATTCAATCTGCTTAGGCGAGGAATGATGCAAGACACTGTTTACACCACCGAGTTAGATAGTGTTTATGCAGAAGGGGTGAAGCTACTAAAACATAGAAAATATGAAGCAGCGATTGAACTCCTACGACCATACGAAGATGTGAATACAGCACTAGCATACATGTCGCTCGGTTTAGACGATGCAGCACTTCGCATATTCCTTAAACAAAAGCAAACCGACAATATACTATATGTCACTGCCATACTCTATGCTCGTAAGGGAGATGCAGCAAACGCAGTGCAACAGTTGATGCGAGCAGTGGAGATAAATCCACGACTACGTTTCCGTGCCGGTTTAGATCCAGAGCTTGCCTTGCTAATGAAGCGCTACAATCTATTTGCTGACTAAGAGGCTGTTTTAATATTTATTAACCGAACAAATCTAAATAGCTCCCAATAGAAATTATTATTTATTAACCTAACAAATTTAAACAGAAATGAAAAAAATCAAATTATTCACAATGGCTCTTGCAGCCTTAGCAATTTTCTCTTGCTCTAAAGAGGATGCAAATAAAAACGTGGCTCCCGACACCCCAGGACAACCTGTGTTTGCACAGTTTAGTATCTCATTGCCATCTGCTACTCGTGCGGGTACTACTAGCGATACTCATGGTACTGCTGCTGAAAACACTATCAACGACATTAAAGTATATGTGATTGGTAGCAACCGTCTGGTTGAAAAAATACTAGAGGTAAAACCTACATCAGGAACTAATATCTACACAACCACACCCGAAGAAATTACAACAGGTTCAAAAGAGGTGATAGCTGTGGTGAATAGTGCAAGTCGTGCGGCTGCACAATTTAAAGTGGGAGATAACTTGACTAAAATTCAAGATGCTTTAATAGAAAACGTGGCAGCAGCAACTGGCGCAGATGTGCTATTTACAAATCGTCCTGTCTCAGTTAATGTTGTAAATAAAAACGCCGACGGTACTGCAATCACCAAAGACAAACCTTTTAAGATTTCAGTAAGTGTAGATCGTGCTGTGGCAAAAGTTGTGGTTCGCAACGGTATCTCTGCTATTCCAAGTTTAGGTGCTATTGAAGT
>JAVVZN010000103.1:0-5808 GCA_036650555.1 Rikenellaceae bacterium | reverse complement strand
AACATCGAGTGCCACCTTCTCAACGAAACCCATCACCCCTATTTGCGATAGATAATAATCTATCATAAAACTATTATAATGTGTTTGTGGGTAGATCTTGAATGTGTTCTCTATCTTTTGAGTAATATTCGTTGCGGTGGTTGGGTTGGCTGGAAGATTGGTGAAATTGAATCTTATATACTCTATGTTTTCACCTTCATATATAGAGGCAGGGTTGGCAGATTGCGACAACCCTGTCTTTGATGTTGTAACTAAAAGTGCAAATATGATAAGGATTTTTTTCATCTTCTAAAAATCTGTCCATCCTCCGTCGGTAGCCATTATTGTTCCAGTCACTGCCGATGCCTCGTCGGATAGTAGGTAGAGAATGTTTGATGCTTGTTCCCAAGCAAATGCGCCACGATGCTGAGAGTCACAATATTTCAATAGACTCATGGTTTTTATTGCACCCATTCCAAAACCTACGCCTGCTGCCTGTTCTGCCTTCACATATTCAGATGCTCGTTCCACCATTGGTGTTTCTGTTTCTGCCATGTTCACTGAGTTTACTCTGATGCCGTAGGGTGCATAATCAATGGCTGCGTTGCGTGCTAATCCGTTTACAGCATGTTTGCTTGCCACATAAGCTGGATTGCCGGAGAGCCCAGTCATGCCTGCTATCGAGCCAACCAAAACCACAGATCCTCCGCTATTTTGTTTTAACATCTGATTTAATACCGCGCGTAGAGATTTGAAGCTTCCTGCGGCATTTGTTTCAAACACGTTGTTCCAATACTCATCTGTGGCAGTGGTGATGATTGATGGAAGTAGCGCTTTCTGCTCTTTGTAGTTGAACTTGTCGCCAGAATAAACGCCATCCATCACCCCTGCATTTAGACAAGCATAATCTATCTTACCAAATTTTGCAACGCCTTCGGAGATCATTCTCTTGCAGTCTTCATCTTTTGCAATGTTGCCATAAACGAATAGTGCTTTGCCGTAACCCTCGCCTTTCAGTAGGTTTAGCGAATCTACAACATGTTTACCAACATCTGGTAGCCAATCCATAATGACAACATTTGCCCCCTCTTTCATGGCACGCATGGCGGTGTACTTGCCAATGCCACGTGCTCCACCAGTCACTAGTATCACCTTACCCACGAAACGGTTAGGAGTGTAGTAACTCTCAGAGAGTCGTGTCACATTACGTTTAAGCGGCTTTGTAGCGGATTGATCTTGCGCATAGATAGTAGTTGATATAGCAGTTATCACAAGCATGGTAAAAGCTACCTTTCGTAATTTCATCATCATGATAGTCAATGTATTTTACAAAAGGTTGGCAATAATTATGCCCAAGAAGAGTCTTGTCTTGAAAAACCGTTACATATTTGTCAATGCTTTTAACCGGTAGTGATGTTACGTACAACAACCGATGCGCATGCAATTCCGAATGATGGGGGCATATATGAGATTGTTCCTACATTCGATTTTTTATTTTGCTCATTGCATAAAATCATTGATCCTTCGATTGGTGGTTCGGCGGAGAACACTGCATCGAAACCTCTATTTATTCCTATCTTATGTAATCTTTTACGTAGCATGTGAGCTAGTGGGCAATGGTGTGTCTTTGATATATCGGCAATTTCAATTTTTGTTGGGTCGAGTTTAGATCCTGCGCCCATGGAGCTTACAAGCGGAATAGATCTCTCTAACGTTTGGCGGATAAGTTCTATTTTAGGGGTTAGAGTGTCGATGGCATCAACCACATAATCATATTTTGAAAGATTTAGTAGTTCAGTAATATCATCTTTTTGTAAAAACTTTTCTATCACAGTAAGTTTTATATCAGGGTTTATGTCGCGTAGTCTATCAGCTAAAACCTCAGCTTTAGATCTGCCTATCGTGGAATGGAGAGCTATTATCTGGCGATTTATATTTGTTTGGCTTACCACATCGGCATCAACTATGGTCATCGAGCCAACCGATGCTCTTGCCAGCATCTCTGCTGCATAGCCACCCACTCCGCCTAAACCTACAATAAGCAGATTTGTGTTTTGTAGTCGAGTGAGCTTCTCTTTGCCTAATAATAATTCGGTACGTGCATTATAACTCATAAAATGTATTTTTGAAATTGTTTGTGATTGCCTCTTTTAGATCTTCCACTAAACATGATTTATAAGAGGCTATTTTTGTATATATCTCTTCAATCGGCATGTTGGAGGTGTCGGTTTCTATGAAAATATCGTTTAGACAACAACCTTGCAGGGCATCAACAGTTTTGGGCGATGATAATGATTGAGGTGAAAAACTTAAACGGCATCCGATCTCAATGTATCTATTTGCAATGCTGAGGTTGCCTATAAAAGAATGAATTATTTTTTTGCCTTTGTGATGACTCAAAATATTTGTCGTTTCGTTGTGTGATTTCACGCTATGCACCACCACCACCTTCTCGTATCTCTCTGCTAGGAGTAACTGCTTTTTGAAGATGTCGGTTTGTTTTAAAAAGTCGGGATGAAACTTGTCTAGTCCTATTTCAGAAATGGCAAAAAGTTTGGGCACAATTTTTTCATAACCATCTAAGTCGGCAGTCTGCACATCCCATGGGTGAATAGCGGCACAGCAATATCTGCTCCACAAAATTTGCTCCATTCCATATCTGAAACTTTGCAAAGCAGTTACATCTTGCAAAGTTTCTAAATGGTGTGTATGAATATCAATAAACATTTGTTATTTTTGCGTATTAATATATGCTATGATTTCTGTCACTTAATAAAATCTTATGCCGAACCTGTTTATATATTTCTGTCTTTTTACCTCTTTTCTTTCATGCAAAGATAGATCAGAAATTTCACAAACTAAAATTATACCGTCGAGTTGTGAGCCCAGCAAGATTACTATTGTTTTTGGTGGCGATGTCATGGCACACCTTCCTCAGGTTGCAATGGCGCGTGAAAGCTCAGGCATATACGATTTTACCGATTGTTTCAAATATGTAAAAGAGTATTGGAAAGGAGCCGATGCAGTGGTTCTGAATCTTGAAACCACTCTCTCAGATCGAAATTTTACTGGCTATCCAATGTTCTCTTCGCCCTATGCTCTTGCCGCAAACCTTAAAGAGAGTGGAGTGACACATTTTGTTATGGCAAATAATCATACATGTGATAAGCGGGCTGACGGCATTGATCGCACCATCAATTTTTTAGATAGCATAGGAGTGGCACATATCGGTAGCTTTAAAGATAGTGTTGATTGGCAGCATGATAATCCATTGTATATTAAGAAAAAAGGGTTTAATATTGCTCTTTTAAACTACACTTATGGTCTAAATGGATTGAATGTACCCAAAGGCAAAGTTGTGTCGATGATAGACACTACGCAAATGGCACTCGATATATCAAAGGCAAAACGTGGATTTGCAACAAACGTCATAGTGTTTTTGCATTGGGGTGAAGAGTACATGCGAGAGCCAAATAAAGAGCAGATTGCCCTATCGAAATGGTTGCGTGATAAAGGTGTTGATATTATCATCGGATCGCATCCGCATGTAGTGCAACGTTTTGAATGTGACTCATCGGGAGTGACAGTCTATTCTTTAGGTAATTTCATATCTAATCAGCAGAAACGCTACACTAACGGAGGGATAAATGTGAAACTCATTCTAACAAAAAATAATGGAAAGATAGATTACAACGTGTCGTATCGTAGCTTTTATGTCTACGTCACAGCTAAGAGGCCTTCGTATTTCTGTGTGGATGAGCAATCTAGTCAAACACTTATTAAAGAGGAGCATAAGAGACATTTGGCAGCTGAGTTCTTCTCTGATGTTAAGGCGTTGATGAGTAAAACTTCTGAAAAATGAGATTAAATATAGAGAGCAAAGATGATATAATATCAATACTTGACAGCGATTCACGAGCATTGCTCCACGATTTGTTTGCTGATTCTACCGAAGTGAAACTACATAATGTTGGTGCACTGACCTACTACCGTGGGCTTATTGAATTATCTAACAAATGTGCAAAAGATTGTTATTATTGCGGCATAAGAAAATCAAATGATAAGATTATAAGATATAACCTCGACGATAAAGATGTTGTTGAGGCGGCGCAATGTGCTTATCGGCTAGGACTAGGCAGTGTGGCTCTACAAGCAGGCGAAATCGTGTCTGAAAAGCAAACTTTACGAATAACACATATCATAGAGAAGATAAAGGCGCTAAGTGGAGGTCAGCTTGGCATCACCCTTTCGCTAGGTGAGCAGAGCATCGAAACCTATCGGCAATGGAAAGATGCTGGGGCCGAGCGTTACCTATTACGCATAGAAACCTCATCGCGAGAGCTATATTCAAAACTACATCCTTTAGATCACTCCTATGATCAACGCCTAGAGGCTTTGATGGCTCTTCGTGATCTGAAATATCAAGTTGGCAGCGGAGTAATGGTTGGGTTACCTTATCAAACCACTGAGCAGTTGGCCGATGATCTGCTATTTCTCAAAAACATAGATATTGATATGTGTGGCATGGGTCCGTACATTGAGCATGTTGATACTCCTCTATATCAAAAATCTTTAGAAACCACAATGTTGTCTTTAGAAGAGAGATTCATGACCACTCTAAAGATGATAGCACTGTTAAGAATCTTAATGCCAACAATAAACATAGCAGCTGCCACTTCACTCGAAACAATTGATAGGTTTGGCAGAGAAAAGGCAATAAAAGTTGGAGCAAATGTGGTTATGCCAAATATTACCCCTGCTTTTTTCAAAAAGAATTATTCTCTTTATAATAATAAACCTTTTGGTGATCAATCTAACGAAGAATATATAAGCGTCTTAACAAAACGTATTGAACGTAGTGGCGATAAAGTAGTGTTCTTTAAGAAAGGAAATTCGCTCCATTTCGAGCCATGATAATGTTTTTGGGTGTAGTAGTAATTCCGTAAATGATGTTGTAATCATATCCATTATTTATAACCTTTGTTTCATTCTTAGATAAACAGTATAGATATGATGAAAATAGGTGGTGTGATAAGTAAGTTTATCACAGAGAAAAACAGTACCATAGAACTTATATCAGATCAATGTGGAATGAGTACAGCGCAGTTTTGTCAGATCTTAGACGACAAAATCACACCCAGCATCTCCACACTAATAAAAATCAGCCGTGCACTCGACGTAACTGTCGATATGCTTACAGACGGAAGCGAACAATCGGTGTTGTCAATAACACATAAAGATAGTCGTATTTTAACATACGGAAATCAATCTTCCGACAACGACGCCATGAGTTTCCACTCATTGGCCCCGGCAAAGATGATGAGAAGCATGGAGCCTTTTATGATCACTCTAACACGTGATGAGGGGGTTGAAAAGCCGTTGTCATCGCATGAGGGCGAAGAATTTGTTTATGTGTTGCGAGGTGAAGTAGAGCTTACCCTTGGTAATGAAGTGATGAATTTGATCGGAGGCGATTCTATCTACTACGATTCAGTGGTGCCACATGCTTACAAATCTATGAGCGAAAGTTCAAAGTTATTAGCAGTATTATATAATCCATGGTAGAAGTTGGACATCGTATTTTCAACAACTTTTTTTGTAGAATTTAAATATTACAGTATTGGAACTTATAGATTATACATTAGGTGGTATTCTTGAAGAGAATGTCAGACAATTTCCAAACAAAGAGTTTTTGGTATATCCCGACAGAAACCTACGTTTAACATACAAAACATTTAATGAGCGTGTAGATAATGTTGCAAAAGCCCTTATCTATATGGGTGTTACAAAAGATTCTAAAATTGGTGTATGGGCAATGAATGTGCCCGA
>JAVVZN010000102.1:0-5812 GCA_036650555.1 Rikenellaceae bacterium | reverse complement strand
CAGTTATTTTTTTGTTCAGTACATTTTTTTGCTAATTTTGTAAATTACTAGATTTTTGTAATAAAACTACTAACCATGAGATTTTTTGCTATTTTGTTTTTTGCTTTAATGACACAAGGATGTCATAAAGCTAGTGATCTGTTTGTTGAGGCGGAGAGTTTTACTTCGAGAGGTGGATGGGTTGTTGATAATCAATCGTTTGAGAGCATGGGGTCGCCTTATATGATGGCGCATGGTCTCGGACAAGTTGTTTCGGATGCACTGACTGAGATTAATGTGAATGATGGAGGTGATTACTACATGTGGGTGCGCACTCGCGACTGGACTGCGCGATGGGGTGCAAAAAATTCGCCTGGCAAATTTCAAATTTCAATTAATCAATCGAAGATCGACACTATTTTCGGCACAAAAACCGAAGAATGGAGTTGGCAGAGTGCCGGTAAGGTGAAGTTAAATAGTGGAGCCAATCAACTGATGCTGCATGATCTAACTGGTTTTAATGGGCGTGTAGATGCTATCTATTTCTCAACCGATAAGCAAGATGTGCCGCCTAATGAGTTGAAAGAATTAAATGCTTTTCGTAGAGAGAAACTGAAATTAGATAATGCTCCTATTGAGAGTGGAACCTACGATTTGGTTGTCGTTGGCGGTGGTGTGGCAGGCACAGCAACTGCAATCTCTGCTGCACGTATTGGTTTGAAAGTGGCGCTCATTCAAAATCGTAGTGTGCTGGGTGGAAATAATAGCTCGGAGGTTAGAGTAGGGTTGTCGGGGCTTGTGATGCAAAAGCCATATCCCAATCTTGGTAATCTGCTAGATGAATTGGGCGGTGTGGGTTTCTGGAATATACGTGAGGCAGAGAAAGATCCTTCATCTGAGAGAAGCAAGCAGATAATGGCGATAGTTGAAAAACATCCTGAAAAACGAGAGCATAATGCTGGTATTGCAGATAACTATGCCGATGAGAAGAAATTGGCACTTGTGGAGAGTGAGAGAAATATAAGTCTGTTTTTAAACACTCATGTGTTTGAGGTTGAGATGCGCGGCGACACCATAAGTGCCGTTGTAGGTAAGAATATTTATGATAGTAAGGAGTATATTTTTCATGGTGCTCAGTTTGTTGATTGCACAGGTGATGCCACACTCGGCTACTTGTCGGGTGCAAAATATTCAATAGGCAGGGAGAGTAAAGCTCAGACTGCCGAACAACGTGCTCCAGAGCACGCAGACTCGTTAGTGATGGGTGCATCGGTTCAATGGTATGCCACTTATGGAGATAGCGCAGCCACATTCCCTGCTTGTGATAGTTGGGCTGTGAATTTCACGCAAGACACATATCATAAAATTCTTCGTGGCGACTGGGATTGGGAGGCTGGTATGAATGACGATCAAATACTTGACATAGAACATATACGTGATCATGCTCTACGTTGTGTGTTCGGAAACTGGGACTTTCTGAAAAACAAAAGTTTGGAGAAAACAGAATTTGTTAATGCAAAATTAGATTGGGTGGCTTTCATAGGTGGTAAACGTGAGTCACGACGGTTGATTGGTGATGTGGTTCTTACCGAGCACGATATTTTGAATCGAGTAGAGTATGACGATGCTTCGTTTACTACAACATGGGGGATAGATCTTCACTATCCTGTCACCCCGAAATTAGAGGGTGTTGATCAATATCGTTCGTATGCCGACATCAAAGAGATCGAGCCATATGCAGTGCCATATCGTTGTTTGTATTCACAAAATATTCCTAATCTGTTTATGGCAGGGCGTAATATCAGTGTTTCGCATGTTGCTCTAGGCACTGTGCGAGTGATGCGTACTGGAGCAATGATGGGTGAGGTGGTTGCTATGGCAGCATCAATTTGTAAGGCACATAATGCAACACCACGTGAGGTTTATTCAAAATATCTAGTTGAACTAAAAGCGTTGATGGAAAAAGGTGTTGGGGTGCAAGGTTTTGCAGCTGATTTACATAAGTAAAATAATTTTTATCGGACAATAATTTTTATCGGACAATAATATAAAATAATCACTAATAGTACAAAAAATGAATATTGGCGGCAACAGTGATATATTGATTGATTTTTTATGGAATTATTCACATGAAAAATTCAAGAATATACTCTCAACATGCGGTGAAACACTCACAGTTGAAGATTTCGGCTACGAAAGCGAAGATCAAGAGTTGTTCTCTTATGAGGGGGTCAGTGTGCGTTATGGTGATATATTGATAAAAGGTGCGGTGAAGTTCATGGATAGCTCAAAAGATTGGGATCTATGGCATAAACGTTATCCGTTGGCTGTTAAGAATATTGCGCTTGTTGTTGTGGTTAGTCATGACTCATTTAATATTGACTATGGTGGTATTCCAACTATTGTGGTCGATATTCCGCGTGCGCTATCAGAGTCGTACATGTCGCTTACAATGAGTGGACATGATTATTGTCCATCATACATGGCAAAACACAATTCCATGGAGCGTGAGAGCATACTCACACGGCTTTTTATCGAACGACTTCAATACAAAGAAGAATATGTGCGAAAATGTGCTATTGGTTTTCAATCTAACTACAACGAAACACTTATATATCTCTTCTTCGACACCTTGATGATTGCAACTAGAAATCGTGATGCCATGCGAGAGCTATGTGAAAAAGTGCGATGCGGATCAATCATTAGTCAGCTATCGTCGTTGCAACATGTTGAGGCATTGCTGCTTGGTAGTGCAGGACTTTTAGATGCAAGATTCTCGGCTGATAGTTACATCTGGTTGCTCAGAAATATATACAAAGAGATAGCATCGAAATTTGATCTCACACCAATGAACCTATCGCGTTGGACAATCTCCTCTTCAAATCCATCACAAACTATTTGGGTGCAGCTATCGCAGCTTGCCTCTATTTTATTTCACCATAAAGATCTGTTGTTTAAAGTGATATATGCGCACACTCTAAAAGATATAAACGATCTACTAATGGTGCCGATTGGTGAATATTGGCGGTTGCACAACTATCCAGGTAAAGAGTTTGACAGCATAGTTGGCATGGAATATATGTCGCAACAGAAACGAAACACATTTCTGATAAATTGCATAGTTCCATTTATGTTCTTCTACAATCGTGAAAACAGTTATGATGGTGGTGATGATGAATATGTTGATGTTTTAATATCACTTCTAACATCCACTCCTGCCGAGGTGAATAAATATACCCGAAACTGGACTTCAGCTGGTGTTGTTGTTGATAATGCTTTCGATTCGCAGGCGTTAATCCAACTCAACAAAATATATTGCGACAATGATAGATGTCATAAATGCCCACTTGGAATAGGGATAATGGAGAGAAGAATGTTTGAGGAGAGAAAATAAAGTAGCTTCTAAGCCCTCTAGTATATAAATGTGCTATAAGTGAAAGTAAATCATCCGATTACAC
The DNA here is from genome assembly GCA_036650555.1 of Rikenellaceae bacterium. Taxonomy (GTDB): domain Bacteria; phylum Bacteroidota; class Bacteroidia; order Bacteroidales; family Rikenellaceae; genus CAMQVM01. Next base: position 2,375 of record JAVVZN010000102.1, on the reverse strand, counting down.
ACCATGTTTGAAATTTTTATCCTACAACAATTGCATCAAACTATTTGGTTTCCATGTGTTTGTATTTTTCTTTACGACTAGCCCATCTTTCGCGAGCGTATTGCTGCATGTCTGCTATATGATCTTTCTCATCGAGTATCTCTAAGCCTAATATGCTCTCTATTATATCTTCCATTGTTACAATGCCCTCAAAACTTCCATATTCATCTATCACTAGAGCTATATGTTCTTTGTGAGATAATAGGTCTTCCCAAAGACCTGCTATTGATCGGCTGTCGGTTGTTACGGTGATGTTGCGTTTTATGTCAGATAGTTTTGTGTCGAAACGGTCGTCGGCAAGCTGTTCAAATACATGCTGACGTAAGACATAGCCTGTGATATTTTCTTTGTCGTCACCGCAGTAAATTGGAATGCGAGAGTATTGGAGTAGTGATTTGTTTTTGTAGAATGCCTTTAGTGTCATATCTTCCGATGCTATGGCAACCACAATGCGCGGAGTCATAATGTCTTTTGTGCGAATGCCTTCAAGACGAATAAGGTTCTGAATTATTTTGTTCTCTTTAGAATGAAATGTTCCCTCCTCCATGCCAACGTTGATCATTGCAGAAACCTCTTCTCTACTTACTGATGCCTCTTTATGTTTTGGAGCAATGATTTTTGTGAGTTGTTCCGACATCCAAACTAGTGGAAAGCATATTATGATCATATAGTTGATTATGGGAGCTGAAACAAGGGCTAGACTTCTCCAATACGATGCGCCTATGGTCTTAGGTATTATCTCCGATAACACCAATATCAAAAGTGTTAAAACAGCAGATGTCACTGCAAAGTAGGCGTCACCAAACACTATCGCTGATTGCGATCCAACTCCTGCTGCTCCAATGGTGTGTGCCACTGTGTTGAGCGATAATATTGCGGAGAGAGGTTTGTCTATATCTTTTTTTAACTTTTTGAAAAGAGCCACATTTTTCGCCCCTTCACTCTCTTTTAAAGATATAAATGATGTTGGCGTTGAAAGTAATACTGCTTCAAGCACTGAACATACAAAAGATATGAACAGTGCTAGTAGCAGATAAAAGATTAGTAAACCCATAGGTCGATAAGATGAATTTATTTATAAAACAGCTTCTTAATTACTTCTACTTTGTTTTATTATTCCCCAACTCTTTGATGCACTTACAAAACTTTTCGCGTGCATTTTCATTTATTGTGTAGACATCTGATGCTGCCTCGTAGTTGTATGGAACATATTTATATATTTGGCAAGCAGCAAATTGGTGATCGTCGGATAATAAAATGTCGAGACGTACGCCAGAGTTTGTGCTATCTGATATTTTTTTGAATATAGCGATGCTACCTGTTTCTATTGAATTTATCAAATTCTGTAACTCTTCAGGATTAAAGTAAAGAGTGAAATCTTTTATCTCACTTTGAGTCGGTGCATACATAAATTCACGGCTGAAAAACAGCATTTTAAATAGAAAAAATAGTGCCATTGCAATGCCTAAAACAACAACCGTCATGTAGAGAGCACTTTTTGTGTCTTTAATAATAGACGATGCCATGAAAGCGATTGATACTCCCATTAAAAGCAGCAGAAATGATACGGATGCTTTTCTATAATTGATTTGTTTGTATAGCACTTTTGAATGAGCAGATAAAATAGTTTGATTATTTTGTGTTTCCATTTTCGTATTAGTTATGGTATTAGTATATAGTAAAATTAGAGCACATATAACGTGCGTCATGTCGCACTACGCAGAGTGTGATGGCTATGTGCTGATTTGTTAAAATAATTTTACTATTTGCTAAATTCTAATACAACAGAGAATGTAGATGTAGTCTTGATTTCTGAATTTAAAAATTTTATCGTTGCAACATCTAGGATCTGATATGAATGATTCGTGTTCAGTGCAACTGACCTCTATGTTGTTTATAAATTGTAGTTGAGATGGGATTTTGTTTGTGCGTGTGATTCTGCGATTTGCCGTTGCAATATTTGAGATGCTATTGCAATTTACTGATGCAACCTCTGCATAAGATTTGTTTATGTTGTTGTTGGGTTCAAAGGTTGTGTCGTGCGAGGCTAGATATTTAACATGCACTTCGCTCTTAGCGGTGGAGATATAAATCACTGCTAAAAGTAAGAATAAAATGGTGCTTAAATATTTTGCTGCGTTTTTCATAAATCACTTAATACTTCCACAAAGATATGAAAATATTCTAATAAATAGTCAAAAATATTTTTTTGACTATTTAGTCGTCCCTTAAAAACCCATAAACAGTCTATTATTCAATATAGTTAAAAATATCTGCAAGGTAAGTTGAAATTGTATTAAAAACCTTGCGATAAGTTGAAAAGTGTAACACAACCC
>JAVVZN010000101.1:0-5828 GCA_036650555.1 Rikenellaceae bacterium | reverse complement strand
TCCGTGGAAAGTAATCCTACGGCACTTTTTCAGCGATGACTAGCTATCTTGCGGCAATATTGGTCGTACTTATCCCAAACGTTCGACACGAAAGAGATGGTTTCCACGCCCATAAATTTACCACTTTTAACAACCTCATCTTCATAGAACACTGCATGATTTTTTGAAGTTAAGAATTTAGATACATTCACCCATTTATTTGGGTCGTATCCGAATTTCACAGCCAATCGTCGTGCATCTAACACATGTCCAATACCGCCATTGTAGCAGGCTAGTATAATCGACATTTTGTCTTTATGCGATATGCTGGCAGGGAAACGCAAAGAACTCTCTATCTTATTTAGCAACATGAGCGCCACCTCTATATTGCTCGACGGATCGTGTATGTCGTCGGCCGACACGTTGAATTGCTTTGCTATTTTAGGCATGATCTGCATCAAACCAGCTGCACCACGAGGAGATTTCACCGATGGGTTAAAACGCGATTCGTTGTATGCTATTGCCGACACCAAACGCCAATCGAAGCCTAGCTCCTTGCTTTTTTGTTGAATAATTGCATCGTAACGCGAAATTCCATCAATAGGTTCAATATAACCTTTCGCTATAAGGTCACCAATAAAACGATCGTCGTGATAGAGTGCCGTAAGAGCGGCAAAATCATCGGAGGTTGAGAAATCTTCAAACCAATTATTGAACGACTCCTCCAACTCTTTGCTACCCACTTTCACAAGCAACATAGACGACACCTCTTCATCGAATGTGTGGATTATACCCACATTTTCATCTCTTAACGAACCAACAAGAGCATCGGTTTTGTTGCATACAAGATAGTCTATCGACTCTTTTGACAACTCATCTATAAGTTTTTGCGGTGCATCATAAGATATGATAGCACTGTGGTTTATTGAATCTAACCAAAAATTATAGCTCTCAGTAGTGGTGAAATTTTGAGTCATCACCACGCTACTACCTCTTGATATACGTGCTAATGAATCTTTTGTTAATGTTTTGTAGGGGCTCTTTTTGATGTGCGACTTACTTGTCATCACCACAAAATTAGAGTTGAACACACTACTTAGAATATGTGTTTTTAGGTTGTTCTCATCAATGGCACTACCGATTAAGCACGCCATATCAACTGTGCCATCATCAAGCATTGAAACACTGTTTGAAGTGCTGATAGCTGGAACAACTTTTAATTTCAAATCGTTTGCCTTACAATATTCATTTAAAATATCGTATTGGAAACCGTAGTAAAATCCATCTAGCATAAAATAGCCAGGCTGGTTTTCGTCTATTGCAACAACCAATTCACCTCTCTCTTTTAACCCTTGAAAAGAGTTCATTTCGTTGTTTTTTGTTGATATAACTCTGTAAAGAGCTATTGCGTAAAGAATAAAAACTGCTGAAATCAGCACCGAAAAAATGGTTTTTTTCATATTAATGTTAAAGGGACGGGCGAGTTTTTTACCTCTCCATTTGACGTTCCTAATCGTAGAAGTTCCACGAGATACCCAATTTCAACATTCTACGATTTAGCGGATAGTGAGCAACTTGAAAATAATTGCGTCCTCCAAATAATTCGTAGTTAAGATGCTGCATCTTTACTAGGAAACGTACACGTTTCCATTTTCCGGAAACAAACGCATCTAACCAGATGTAATCACCTGTTTTTGTGGTTTGTTGGTTGTAAAACTGCATGATAGCTGGATTGTAGCCGAAACCATAATACGAAGTATTGAAGTAAGCGTCTACACCAACCTGCATCCTCAGCACATTTTTTACTACATTGAACTCATAGTAATACATGGCATTTGCTGAAACAAGCTGCACTGGGGCAACTTTCTGCGATGAACTCCATTGGAGTAGCACCCTGTTTTTAAGGTTCAATCCGCCTAGGCGAAAGTCCTTTTGAAGGAAAATACCCGTTACACTAAGCGCATCTTTAAATTGAGCAGGAAGTGAGTTTTCATCATAATAGATTTTATTGTTGATGATACTCTGCTTTATGCCAACCTCTATGCCATAGTCGGCCATAGATAACGACGCTTCGAATCGGGTTTCATTCTCTTTTACGAAAGAGTTTTCCCACATAAAGTGGTTAGAGTAGTAGTGCTCGCTCCAAAAAGATGGGTTCTCCATCCTATAAAGTGCACCAGCAGTTAATGTAAGCGGCTTGCCTTTTATGGGCACGCTTAACTCCAAATTACCTCCCACATTCATGTCTTGTGAGCGATAACCAATTGGGTAATATTTAAAATTACCGTTCCATTTAAAATATTTCTTTACTTGTCCTCCGCCATTTGCATAGACATAAACACTACTTCGTGTAGTATTTTTGCTTTTGAAAATGTAGTCGGAAGGTTGAAAATTATAATAGCTTTCATGTGTATAACCAATACCTCCATCAACTAAGCCAAATGCCCCCTCTCTGTTATAGGGCTGAAGTTGAAGAAAAAATTTGGTGTCTATCTTGCTCTCTTTAAGAGAGTCTTTGGTGTAAGTACGATCCAAAAACCAATCTTTATAATACCCCTCAACAGTTTGTTCGTAAGTGTCGGTATAGGTCTTTTTAAATCCAGTAAACTCAAATGAGTGTCCAAAAAATATAGCCGATTTATCACGCAACTCGCTATCTTCATCTTTCAAAGAACGGAAAGGCATGCCATAAGATTGTGTGATATAGAATGTGTGCCCATAAAACTTATTTTGGGCATCTTTCATATTTATGGGTAGATTCTCCGGCAGGTCAATCAAGGTATCTTTCACAAAAGTATCATTGGTCAAACCACCGTTCTCCCCGATGTTACCCATGTTGTAGATGTAACCAGTGTGAACTGTGTAGCGTTTACCGGTGTGGTCGAACGCCACCGATAAGTTTTTGTCTTTTGACCGCTGATTATTATACATACCACGTGTGGCATTGTTTCGGTACTCTATATTAAAAGACGATGAGGGCGACACGTTTTGTGCATGCAAAACCCGCAACTGCTCTTCAGCACGTTTTGTTTGACCCGACATGAAAAATGCAAATTGAGTAAATGGTCGTTTGCTATTATAAAACGGCACATTATCTGGAAAATACAAATATGATGAGTAAGCATCCAGAAATGAGAAATTTTGCATGTTTCGTCTTGCAAAGAAATCAAGCGGAGTGTTTGCCCCACCAAGATTTCCATTATAAATCACCCCAGCTTTTTCTTTTCTAAAAAACAGATAATCTTTGTTGAAATCATTCAACATTGTATCTATTGCAACAAAGTTTATGTTGTTGTTTTGCGGATTGAACATCCACGAGAACACATTTTGTTTTTTTGTGGAATCACCAAACAAATATGATTCCAACGGCTTCTTCTCCTTTTTTTCTTTCTTTTTTCCTATGGAGTCGGTTGGTTGCTGCACCATACCTTCAATTGGCAGACCCATATTGTTCTTGGTTTTGCCACGATTGTAAATATCTGTTGCAGTGCCATTACCTCCCATCACCTGACAATACGCATAGTCAGAGGGCAGCACTGTGATTATCAGCGCAATAAATAAAGGCAATATTTTATATATCAGTTTTCCTGTCATCAAATTGGTAGGGCAAAATCGCTGCAAAGATACTAAAAATAATTAATATCACACATTAACGTTAATTATGTGATCTATGGTGTGTTAGTCAGCAATCTTTTTTGCAGCAATAAAATTATGAATTATAGATACTGCCACATAACCAATTATCACAAAAGGAATTGCAGTGATTTGAAATACTGCTATTGCCACTGCCGATATGATCAAAAAGATATAAACCAAAGCATTTTTCTTGAAATTGTATGTTTTAAATTTTAATGAGAACATAGGAATTTCAGCAACCAAAAGATAAGAGAACAGCAAAGTGAAGAATGTAAGCACTATATTGTTTGTGAAGTATGTGGCTAGCACCGACTGTGGAGCAGATTCAACAATGTAACCGATCGACATAAAAAGCAGGGCATTGGCTGGAGTTGGCAGCCCAATAAATGTTGTGGCTTGACGCTCATCTATGTTGAATTTGGCAAGACGTAATGCAGAGAAAAGAGCTATCAATAATCCAACATGCTGAAGTCCAATCATATAAACAACAATAGCAGGAGCAACACCAAAGCTAACCATATCGGCGAGCGAATCTAACTCCTTACCAATAGGTGAATACGCTTTTAGGGCACGAGCTGCAAAGCCATCGAAGAAATCAAATATCACACTGGCTATTATTAAGTAGAATGCAGTAATGTAACCGCCATTAACTGCTGATATTATTGCTAGTGAACCGCAGAACAGATTGCCGAGCGTAAGAATGTTTGGAATCGACTTTTTCATAATTATAATATTTGTGTTTGTTTTATATCTATTTATATTTAATTTTGTAGAACTTAAATATTGTGAAACCGTTGATAATTTTTCACAAAGTTAGTTCTTTTTTTATTATCATATAATTTTAATGGCATTAAGTGCTTAAAGAGATGAATAGAAGTATTGATGTTCTTGTTATTGGTTCAGGTGCCGCAGGTCTTTCAGTTGCATTGAAACTTGCGGAGTATAGAAAAGTGATCGTTCTCTCCAAAGGAGATATATCAAATACAAACACAAACAAGGCGCAAGGGGGAATCGCATCGGTTACGTATGAACCTGATAATTTTGAGAAACATATTGAAGATACTCTCGCATGTGGATCATATATGTGCGACGAGAAAATTGTTCGTAAGGTGGTTGAATACGGACCAAGCCAAATAAAAGAGTTGGTGCATTGGGGTGTGCAGTTCGACCACAATGGAGTTCGTTACGATCTTGCACGCGAAGGCGGACACCATGAATATAGAATTTTACACCACAAAGACAACACAGGAAATGAGATACAACGTGCCCTAGTGGAGAGAGCAATGGAGCATCCCAACATTGAAATATTAGAACATCATTTTGCTATCGACATATTAACTCAACATCATTGCGGTGAGTTGGTGCGTAAAAGCACTCCCGATATAGAGTGTTATGGCGCTTATGTGCTTGACATTCAAAAAAAAGAAGTTTATACTATTTTGGCTAAAGCCACTGTTATTGCCACTGGAGGGATTGGAAACATTTATCACACCACAACAAATCCATTAGTGTCTACTGGCGACGGAATAGCAATGGTGCATCGTGCCAAAGGTGTGATTAAAAACATGGAATTTATCCAATTTCACCCCACATCTCTCTACAACCCCGGAGAACGCCCTTCGTTTTTGATTACTGAGGCAATGCGCGGTTTTGGAGCCGTTCTACGCAAACGTAATGGCGAAGAATTTATGCAAAAATATCATCCTATGGGGTCACTCGCTCCTCGTGATATTGTGGCGCGATCTATTGATCACGAATTAAAAATCAGTGGCGACGAATATTTATATCTGGATGTAACACATAAAGATGCAGCAGAAATAATAAAACATTTTCCAAACATATACGAAAAGTGCCTTACAATAGGAATAGACATTACAAAAGATATGATACCAGTGGTTCCAGCTGCCCATTATTGTTGTGGAGGCATTGCTGTTGATAACAACTCTTGTAGCTCTATCAATCGCTTGTATGCCATTGGCGAATCATCATCCACAGGTTTGCATGGCGCAAACCGATTGGCTTCTAACTCACTACTTGAAGCAGTGGTGTTTGCAGAGGCAGCAGCTGAGCATATTCTTGCCAACATCGACAAATTTACTCTATGCAACAAAATTCCCGATTGGGACTACAAAGGAACATCACACCCAGAAGAGTATGTGTTAATCACTCAAAACTTTAAAGAGTTGCAACAGATCATGAGCAATTATGTGGGG
>JAVVZN010000100.1:0-5843 GCA_036650555.1 Rikenellaceae bacterium | reverse complement strand
ACGTAATATTTTTTTATCAGTAAATTGTTTTGATTGTTGTAGATAATAAAGAACAGCTGGTAACACCCCCGATGAACCACATGTAGGTGCAGTTACAATCACGTGTCCGGCTGCATTTTCTTCAGATGTGGCAAGCGCATAGGCATACAGCAAACCACGATTACGAAGTGTGTCGGTGTAGCCTCTTGCTCTTACATAATAAGACGCTGCCTTGCGTTTCACACTGAGACCACCGGGCAACACACCCTCCTCTTCAACTCCTCTCTCAATAGACTCACACATGGTTTTCCATATTAAGGCTAGGTAATCCCAAATATCGCTATCTTCATATTCATCAACATATTCCCAAAACGTGCGACCCGTAGTTTCGCACCAATGCTGAATGCCATCTAAAGTTGAGAGCGGATACACTGACTGGCTTATAGTGTCGTCCGACCCTTTTGCATCTGTGATAGCGCCACCGCCAACACTGTAAACTTCCCATCTGCTATCAACATGACCTGTCGGGCTGATACTTTTGAATACCATACCGTTAGGGTGAAAAGGAAGAAAAGTTTTTGGCATCCACACTATTTCAGTTGGAGCATGAGGCGTTAAGACATTCAAAATTGCAACATCGGTTAAGTGACCCTTTCCCGTTGCTGCAAGCGAACCATAGAGTGTAACCTCAAATTTGTGTGCCGATGGATTATTTTTAAGAAATATCTCCGCGGCATTTTTTGGACCCATAGTATGACTACTAGAGGGACCATTCCCAATTTTGTATAGTTTTTTAAGTGATTCCACGTTATAATAATTTCTTAGGCATTCCAGCAACAAACTCTTTCAAATAAAGCGGTTCAAAGTATGCAATATCTTCAAACAATCCTAGCGTATATTTTTCATACGCCTTTTTTACCATTCCACGCGCCGATTGGGCAACATTTACTAATGTTAGTCCTTTAACTTTTAATGTGTCGCTACACTTATCAGCGCCAGATCCAAAGATAATAAATTGTTTTTGATTTTTGTACTCTAAAAAGCTATTTTCAGTAATTATATGCGGTTTTACCTGAGAAATTGCCTCTCCACATGGTGAAAACAACTGTTCATAAACTTCCATCCTACGAGCATCAATCATAGGACAAAGAATTGAATCATCCAATGTTTCAATTCCTAGTATTCCTGCCTCGAAATCTTCAATAGCAGAAGCAGTAAGTATGTCAAGCGAACCAATGGCAATCAATGGCTTATTAGCACCATAGCACAACCCTTTTGCCACCGACACACCTATTCTTAATCCTGTGTAGGAGCCTGGACCTTTGCTAATTGCCACAGCCGAGAGATCATCACCGTTTATATGGTTCTCACGAAATATTTCATTTATGAAAACTGCAACATTCTGAGCCTGATTACGCCCAATATCACTTTCGCGCAACGAGATAAGCTCATCTTTTTCAGAGAGCGCAACAGAGCAAATATCTCCGCCTGTTTCAATGGATAAAATCATTGCTATTTTTTATCTTCTACTTTAGGAACGTTTACTTGACGCTCAAAAGATTGATCTAATGATAAGAATGTTTCAGTTTGTGAAATTCCAGGGATCTCTTTGATGATATTTACCATAATATTCATCAAATGCTCGTTATTACGGCAATATAGCTTTATAAACAACGAATACTTTCCGGTAATAAAATGGCATTCAACGATTTCAGGAATACATCTCAATGATTCTATAACCTGATCATAAAAGTTTGATTGTGATATTTGAATACCGACATAAGCGCAAACATCATTACCTAAAGCTTTAGGATCTATCTCAAGACGAGAACCTGTGATAATACCTGCATCCTCAAGTTTTTTAACGCGTTGATGTATTGCAGCTCCTGATATACCACATTCTCTCGCAATTTCAAGGAAAGGCATACGTGCATTTCCGATTAGATGCATTAGAATTTTTTGATCAATTGCATCGATATTATACTTCGCCATATTAAAAAATTAAAAAGATTAAATTTGTGTTACAAAGTTACAACATTTTTTTAAACTAACAATTTTTTTATTATTATTTATGATTGGTAACAAAAATAAAATATTTAACACCTTAATTAAACAATTTATAATCAGTGGCAAAAGTTTATCCAAATATAAAATAAGAATATAGCTCTTTCAAATTTTGTTTTTGATTTTTTTTGCTCCCTTTATTTTTGCAAGAGAATGAGATCGGCAATTATGATAGACGCCATTGCCTCAACAATCACCGGAGCACGCAAAGCCACACACGCGTCGTGTCGGCCTTTTACGATCAACTCTTCAACTATGCCGCTTTCGATATTTAGAGTTTGCTGCTTGCTACTTATGCTTGATGTGGGTTTGAAAGCGGTGCGGAACACTATTTGATTTCCATTTGTTATGCCACCGTTCACACCGCCACTATGATTAGTTGAGGTTTTACCCGACATATCCATAATCATATCGTTGTGTGATGATCCTGTGCTACGTGAAGAGGCAAATCCATCGCCAAATTCAATGCCGCGAACCGCTGGTATTGAGAATATTGCATGACTAATAAGACTCTCAACCGAATCGAAGAAAGGCTCACCAAGACCAACCTTTACTCCATCAACTACACACTCAACTACTCCTCCAACCGAATCTTGTTTTTTTATGGCAGATGCAATAATGGTTTCAAATTTGGAACTATCGCTCTCACCTGCTATCTCCGCAATGGAGGCTGAAACTTTTATGCCATGTTTAGATAAAATCTTCTTTGCCACCACCCCAGCAGCCACAATTCCAAGAGTGACTCTCGCGGAGAAATGACCTCCACCACGATAATCATTGTAGCCTTTATATTTTTGTGACGCCACAAAATCAGAGTGTCCTGGGCGCGGATGTGTAACTAGATTTCGATAATCTCCGCTTAAAGTGTTCTCATTATCGAATAGTATTGTTATGGGTGCACCTGTGGCATGACCTGAGAACACTCCGCTAGCAATAAAAGGAATATCGCTCTCTTTGCGAGGTGTTGTGCCTTTTGCTCCGCTTTTACGGCGTGCAAGGTCGGCGTTGAAATCAGAAGTATCAATATCTAATCCAGCAATAGGGGCATCTATTGTGACTCCAACCTTTTCGCCATGCGACTCACCAAATACCGATACACGAAAAACTCTACCTATGCTGTTCATATCTATTTCATATTCATTTTAGCACGTTTTGCCATTTCAGAGGCAAAAACAAAATCATTCAACTCTTTGTTGTCGCTGTGAAGGATGGTTTCGCGATCACCTTCCCACCATTTTTTACCCTCATGAATGAATATTACGCTATCTCCGATTTGCATCACAGAATTCATGTCATGGGTGTTGATAATTGTTGTTATGTTGTATTCTATTGTTATCTCTTTAATCAGATTGTCGATTATGATTGATGTTTGAGGATCCAAACCTGAGTTTGGCTCATCGCAAAATAGATATTTAGGATTATTCACCACAGCGCGAGCAATCGACGTACGTTTTATCATCCCTCCGCTTATCTCCGACGGATATAGTGATGCTGCATTTGATAAGTTTACTCTTTTTAAACAGGCATTGACAATATCTTGTTTGTCGGATAATGGTAGATCGGTGAAGAAATCGAGAGGAAAACGCACGTTCTCCTCTACGGTGAGTGAATCAAAAAGAGCCCCACCTTGAAAGATCATCCCCATTTTCTGCCGCACAATTTTTCGCTCTTCTATTGTCATAGCAGTAAAGCAAAGGTTGTCGAACAGCACCTCTCCGCTATTAACTTCGTGCAAACCCACCAAACATTTAAGCAAAACAGTTTTACCCGATCCACTCTGTCCGATTATTAGATTGGTTTTGCCTTCATGGAAGACTGCCGACACATCATCTAAAACTAGATGACCATCTTCAAATTGTTTAGTTATATGATCTGCCTTTATCATTAGTAGCGAAAGAATAATTTAGTTAAAATAAGATTGAATATAAGCACAGCTATTGTTGCTGTAACCACCGCTTTAGTACTTGATTTTCCGACCTCCAACGAACTGCCTTTTGCATAATAGCCGTAGAACGCAGCTACTGATGTTACTATATATCCAAATACGAATGCTTTTGTTATTCCATAAACCACACTATAAGGCTTAAATCCATAACATATGCCAGTGATGTAGTCGTCGGGCGTAAGCTTGCCGAGTGAGAACACAATCATGTATCCGCCCAAAATACCTACAAACATACTTAGTACAGTAAGAAATGGAAAAAATATTAACGCTGCCACAATTTTAGGAAGTATTAGATAGTTTGCCGAATTTAAACCCATGATCTCCAACGCATCTATCTGCTCTGTGATACGCATTGAACCTATCTCTGAGGCTATATTCGACCCAACTTTCCCTGCCAAAATAAGAGCAACAATTGTTGAACTAAATTCAAGGATTAGAGTTTCACGTGTGGCATATCCGATCAGATAACGAGGAATAAATGGGTTGTCAAGATTTATAGCCATCTGAATAACAACCACAGTGCCGATAAAAAACGATATTATCATTACTATTCCAATTGAGTTAAGCCCAAGTTTATCCATTTCGTCAATTAGTTGGCGAAAGAAAACGCGACGCTTAACAGGGCGCGAAAACACTCTACCCATCAATATTACGTAGCTTCCTAATTCTGCTAATTTCTTTATCATATAATTATAGTAGCACAACGTGCTTATTTTAGAAGCTGTTTTAATTTGTTACCAGCATTTTACTACCACTCTTTTTGTACTCTTTTTCCGATGATTTTTGAGCTGTAGTCCACTACAATCTCGGCAAATCATCGAAAAAATAGTCTCAAAAATAGCAGTAATAAAATTTTGAAAACAAATCAAAACAGTTTCTAATACTTTTTTGAGGAAAAAGTACGCACTTTCAGTGCTTAAAAAAATATAAACACTCTATGAGTGTTTCTGTGAGCTGTCAGAGGGCAGCTACTAGTTTCTCCTTAAAGTAAGTTAGATTTTTGTTGGACATTAATGTGAAATTATGGATGTAATAGATAAACAAGGCGAATACAAATACGGTTTTACAACCGACATAGAAAACAGTCAGTTTCCAAAGGGTTTGAGCGAAGATATTGTACGTAAAATATCGGAGATAAAAGAAGAACCAGAGTGGCTGACTGAGTTTCGTGTAAAATCATATAGGCATTGGCTAACAATGAAGATGCCCACATGGGCACATCTTAAAATACCAATAATAGACTACAACGATATTATATATTATAGCGTACCTAAAAAGTTAGGAAAGCTTAATAGTATTGATGAGGTTGATCCTGAGCTTCTTAAAACATTTGAGAAACTAGGAATACCTCTTAGCGAGCGAAAAACCCTTGCAGGCGTATCAGATAGCAATATTGCAATCGACGCAGTGATGGATTCAACTTCGGTCAAAACCACTTTCAGAGAAACACTTGCAGAGAAAGGAATTATATTTTGTTCTTTTTCGGAGGCAGTGAAAGATTACCCAGATCTTATACGTAAATATTTAGGACGTGTTGTACCCTACACCGACAACTATTTTGCGGCACTGAACTCAGCTGTATTTTCAGATGGGTCGTTTTGTTATATTCCGAAAGGGGTGCGTTGTCCTATGGAATTATCAACATATTTTCGTATAAATGCCGCAAATATCGGGCAGTTTGAACGCACATTGATTGTGGCTGAACAAGCAAGCTATGTTAGTTATCTTGAGGGCTGTACGGCTCCTATGCGTGATGAAAATCAGTTGCATGCAGCTATTGTAGAGATTTTTGTGGAGAAAGATGCTGAGGTGAAATACTCAACGGTTCAAAACTGGTATCCAGGCGATAAAAATG
>JAVVZN010000099.1:0-5854 GCA_036650555.1 Rikenellaceae bacterium | reverse complement strand
TGCTTTTTTAGCATCTGGTTCACTAGTGACATCAAACAGATAGCCGTGTGCTGTCACACCTTCTGCCGCATATTCAGCAATGGCAGCTTTCATCTTTTCGGGTGAATGACCATTGATTACTAACGTTGCGCCAGCTTTAGCTATTGCCATTGCCATTGCCATACCCAAACCATGGGTGGCACCTGTAACTAAGGCTACTTTGCCTGTTAAATTAAATAATTCCATTGATTTCATATTATTTTAGCTCTGTTGTTGCCACAAAATCTTGATCTCCATAATCCATGTTCTCGCCTGCCATTCCCCAGATAAATGTGTAGTTATGAGTGGCACATGCTGAGTGGATAGACCATTGCGGTGAAATCACAGCATCGTGATTTTTCATCCAAATGTGACGTGTTTCTGATGGCTGACCCATAAAATGACATACTGCATGTCCGTCTGGTACTTCAAAATAAAAATATGCCTCCATACGACGGTTATGAGTGTGGGCAGGCATGGTATTCCATACGCTACCAGGCTTTAATTCTGTCATTCCCATTTGAAGCTGACATGTTGGAAGCACCTCGCGAACCAATAATTTATTTATCACTCTGTGGTTTGACTCTTCCAATGATCCAAGCTCAACCACAATAGCGTCGGCTTTGGTGATTTTACGATTTGGAAATTTGTGATGTGCCGGAGCTGAGTTGAAATAAAATAATGCTGGCGCAGATTTATCGTTGCTTTCAAATGTGACATCATCATCGGAGCTACCTAAATAGAGAGCCTCTTTATAACCTATTGCAAATTTTTCGTTGCCAACACTTACTACTCCATCTCCACCAACATTGATTATTCCGAGTTCTCTACGATGAAGGAAATTTGGGGCTTTCAACGGATCAACAGCAGTGAGTGTAAGTTTTTCTGATTTAGGCATTGCTCCTCCAACTATCAATCTGTCGTAACTACTGATAGTAAGATTTATCTTGTCGGCTATGAAAAGATTTTCAATAAGATGTTCGCCACGCAGTCGTGCAGTGTCGTAACTTTTAGCATCGTTTGGATTTGCTGCGTAGCGCTCTGTGTAATTAATTTTGTTTTCCATAATTTATATTTTTTATTAAATGATTATTATTGATTATTCATGAAGGATTGATAAAACGGTTGGAAATGCAATCTGCTTTATGCAATCGTTTGTGCAAATTTATTATTATTTATTAAAAAGAACAAGTTTTTTCGAGAAAATTAATATTTATTTTTTATATTTGCACAAACGATTGCATAACGTCAATTAAATCAAATAAATCAATAATAGATGAAAAAAGTAATTATTTCGGCAGCAATTCTGATTTTTGCAATATTCACAGCAAACGCACAGGAAAAGTTAATCAAGAAATCGGTAGATTTTTCAGCCGAGCAGATGAAACTTATGGTTCAGCAGGTAGACACATTCTCTAAGATTCCTAGCCCTAGAACCACAGCAAAAGATAGAAAATCGACAGGCTACACCACATTAAATGACTGGACTAGCGGATTCTTCCCTGGATCATTATGGTATCTCTATGAACTTACTGACGATAAGAGTTGGTTGCCTTCAGCAGTAAAATATACTGAAGGAATGGAACATATCAAAAATTTCACAGGCAACCACGACATTGGATTTATGATTAATTGCAGTTTTGGAAACGGACTACGCATCACTGGCAACCCAGAATATAAAGAGGTGCTAGTGACTGCGGCAAAAACGCTTACTAAACGTTTCCGAAAAGATGCAGGCATCATTCAATCATGGAACAAAAACAAACGTTGGGAATGTCCTGTGATTATTGACAACATGATGAACCTAGAACTATTATTTGAAGCTACACGGTTAAGCGGTGACTCCACTTTTTGGAATATAGCTATTTCGCATGCAGATCTCACAATGAAAAATCATTATCGTAAAGATATGAGTTGCTGGCATGTGGTTGATTATGATCCTACACAAATGGATGCCATACGTGGAAAATACACCTCACAAGGTTATTCAGATGATTCGGCTTGGGCACGTGGTCAAGCGTGGGGCTTATATGGCTACACACTATGCTATCGTTACACTCACGACATTCGTTATCTAAAACAAGCAGAGGCAATTGCTGAGTTTATATTCAACAACCCAAATCTTCCAAAAGATTTAGTACCATACTGGGATTATGATGCTCCAAAAACCACTCCTGCACAACCTCGCGACGCTTCAGCTGCCGCAATTACTGCATCGGCACTTTATGAGTTGTCGCTTTATAGCAATGATAAATCTAAAGAGTATAAAAAATTAGCCGACAAAATAGTTGTTTCTTTAGCATCACCTGCTTACACTGCAAAACTAGGTGAGAATGGTAAATTTGTGTTGATGCACTCAGTGGGTAGCCTACCTGGAAAATCTGAAATTGATGTGCCTTTAGTATATGCAGATTACTATTACCTTGAGGCTTTAAAAAGAAAACGTGAATTAGAAAAATAAGATGAAGATAATTTATAAAATAGTATTTACGCAGCTTTTAGTTGCGTTGATCTCTTTTGAGGCATTTAGTCAAGAACTTAATGTGTCGGTAAAAAATAGCAGCACGCTAAAACGTGTTAGCGAAACTGTTGAGGTTCCTTTTAGTGCAATAAAAGGGGAGTTTCAACGTGCCATGGATAGAATTGTGGTGTGCGACAAGGCAGGCAAGCATCTGCCTTCACAGCTGACCTCCACAGGTTTACTATTTCAAGCCACAGTACTACCAAAGTCATCTGAACAATACACTCTAAAACTTGCCCAGCAATCTGATGAGTACGCTCAACATGCTTTCGGACGTTTGGTTCCTGAGCGTTTTGACGACTGGTCGTGGGAGAACAACCGCATAGCATTCAGAGTCTACGGACCAGCACTACAAGCCACTGGCGAGATCAGTAATGGGATGGATGTTTGGTTGAAATCAACAACCGAACTTGTGATTAACAAATGGTATAAAAACGGAATAAACTACCATGAAGACACAGGTGAAGGGTTGGATTGTTATAAGGTTGGACGCACACTAGGAGCAGGGGCAATGGCTCCAGTTGTAGATGGCAAATTCAATCTTGGTGAAAATTTTGTTAAAGCCGAGCTAATCGACAGCGGAGCTATACGCACCACAGTACACCTAACATATGCACCTCAAACGGTAGGTGATTTCATCATCAACGAAGAGCGCATCATATCTCTCGATGCAAACACAAATTTCAATAAGATCACTCAAATATATAAAGGTGATTTTGACAAATTGGATGTTGCAGCAGGCATTGTTTTGCGTAAGGGTGGAAAAATAGAGCAAACAGCTCAATCTGTGGCATATATCGAACCCACCGACCCTAAAAATGGCACTACTTATGTTGCTGTGATAATGAATAATAAATGTGTGTGTGAAAAAATAGATGGTCATATTGCTATGCGTAGCAGTATGAAAAGCGGTAATCCACTGACATATCTAAGTGGCGCAGGATGGAGCAAAGCAGGTTTTCCAAAAGCCGACGACTGGGTAAAAGCAGTGGAAGAACAAACCATAAGATTAAATAACCCACTTAAAGTGATTATCAAATAATGAAAAAAATAATTTTAGTAGTTTTAATAGCTATTTTAAACACGAGCATTGTCGCAGCGCAAAACTCTGATCGTGAGTATTGGCAGAAGAAAGCATACGAGATGGCTCAGCCACTTTTAAAAAATCTAAGTCAAGCCACCTTGCGTAAAAACATGCCACAAGAGCATCCATACATGGATCGTGCCGACTACAATCGCAGTAAATATCCTATTCGATTCACTCATCTTGAGGCAGTGGGACGCACCATGTGTGGCATCTCATCATGGCTTGAATGCCAAAGCGACAACTCTGCTATGCGTCGTGAGTTGGTGAAACTAGCACATAAAGGTTTGAAAAATGGCGTTGATTCATTATCTCCAGATTTTCTAAACTTCCGCGACAAATCGCAACCGCTTGTTGATGCTGCTTTTCTTGCTCAAGCGTTTCTTCGTTCGCCAAAAGTTTTATGGGGCGGCTTAGACGACATCACAAAAGTTAATATGATACGTGAGATGAAACTCACTCGTAACATTCGCCCAGGTCAAAACAACTGGTTGCTTTTCAGCGCCTCTATCGAGGCATTCCTTGCATCTATTGGCGAACAATATGATATAAAGCCTATTGATTATGCTTTGATGCGTATGGAAGAGTGGTACAAAGGCGATGGCATCTATGGCGATGGAAAAGATCTTCACAACGACTACTACAATAGCTTTGTGATTCAACCTATGATAATAGATATTGTCACCACAATGAACAAGATTGATCCAAATGGTAAATATTCGACAAACGACTACAAAGCACGAGTCTTTGCCCGCGCATCGCGTTATGCAGAGGTGTTAGAGCGTAGCATCTCACCCGAAGGCACTTTTCCAGTGGTAGGACGCTCTATACTCTATCGCACAGGATGTATGCAATCTCTATCACAAGCCGCCCTACTCGATTTTCTCCCCTCAGAAATTACTAAAGGTCAGGTTAGAGCAGCACTCACACTTGTGATGAAAAACATGTTAGATTTTCCTCGTACATACGACTCAAACGGCTGGTTAAAGATGGGTTTCTGCGGCGACGCTGCTCGCCCCTCTGGTGAAAGCTACCTGAGCACAGGGAGCATGTATCTCGCCTCAACAATATTTCTTCCTCTAGGTCTACCCGCCACCGATCCATTTTGGTGCGATCCTGCTGCCGATTGGACATCAAAAAAAGCATGGAGCGGCAAGCAATTTGCAATTGACGGAGCTTTGTATCAAAAATAAAAAAAATATTGCTACCAGATAAAAATAGCAGATCAAAATCAACATAAGATAGGGCTGATTTCCAAATTATCGGAAATCAGCCCTATCATTATTTTAAAAAGTTTTATTGGATAGCAATAATGTAAATCCCATCACAAAATAGGCTCTTTCTCCACCAATAATCCTTATGACATGACAAGCTGTCTGAGTTTTCTGGATATAGGAATGGGATTTCTAGTGAGCAGGTGTTTACTTTTTATTCTTCCATGCAGCTGGATTTATATTCCAGCCCATCTCCTCCAACATAGCAAGTTCAAAATCGACAAATCTGCGAGGATCATTATCCCAACCATTCATATAAACAAAGGCTCCAATACCATATTCCATATTTGGATGGACAACATAACCTGGCTGCAATGGAGGATAATATCCAAGATATTTCTTTGCGGCTTCGCTCACAATCTGTCCTTGGGTATCTGGTATAAAGTTGCCATAAAGCAATCTCTTTGTAGGATCACCTATATGAGACATGTATACATCTAAGGCTGTTAATCCTTCACCATTCTCGTCGTAGTTTTCATTATGCGCATGATAAAAAATAATATGAAACACTTCGTGCATGATCACAGTTTCAAGATCATCCACATGATAAGGGGCATTCGGATCTTTAAAGCCATCTATACTTTCACCTTTATACATAGAAGGCTGTGACACAAATTTGTTTGACAATACGACAGTACCATCGCAAACGCCCACAAAACCATTACCACCTTCAGCATATTCCGGGACGATGTTCTTTTTATCTCTCCACACTGCTTCAAATTTGGATGAGGCAGCCTTTTTACCCGCTGCTATCCCTCCGAAGTCGCTTGCCGACCACCTTAATTTTGGAAGTTCATAAGGAGCTGGATCCCAATCTCTTCTGGCAATCTGCGGCTCGGTGCCTCCCCCAGCACTTGAAATACTGGTTCCAGTAATTGCGAAGTTGATTCTCAGAGGACGGCGTGGAGCATCTGCAAATATATTTTCTATCTTAACAAGGGCACGCATAATTGCGCT
>JAVVZN010000098.1:0-5882 GCA_036650555.1 Rikenellaceae bacterium | reverse complement strand
AGTATTAATGAATTTATTGGTGTCTTAGATAAAAATTACCAAGCCATCAAGTATATAAATATGTTGTAAATCAAAGTAAATCATATAATTACATATTATATTTGAAATTTTTATCAGACAACAATAACCATTCACTACGTGTTTCATCATTGAGAATCGTATTTATAATACAAACACGTAATAAAACTTTAAAGTGAAAGAGAAAATCCCAGAAAATAAGTTGCTATCTGATTGGAACGATACAAATAGTGATAAATCAAAATATGATGAGCTTACAAATGATGCTTTAATCCATCAACTTGTAAAAATATCAATGTTTGATGAAAAAGTGCATAACGCTAAATTATCTCGTCGTAACATAATATTCAAAGCGGCAGTAGTGGCAGTTTGCTGTCTGTTCCTCTCATCAACGATCTATCTTCTGCTCAACAAAAATGAAAGTGTTGTAGAGAAACAACTCATATATATAAATAGTGTAAGTGCAGCAACTGGAGTAGGTGAGTTAAAAACCTTAAAACTGCCTGATGGCACAATCGTTACTCTTAATTCGATGTCTACACTTATCTATCCAAATGAATTTTGTGGCAAAACCCGTGAGGTAGTGCTCATCGGCGAAGGCTTTTTCGATGTAGCCAAAAACAAAGATATGCCATTCATCGTCAAAACCGATAAAATGAATGTGGAGGCGCTCGGAACATCATTCGAGGTGTCGTCATATAAATACGATGATGATGTCAGTGTGATCTTGAAAAGCGGATTGATCAAAGTGTCGTCGCCTGCATCATCTTCAAAATATGTTGTTGTTGAGCCAAATCACAAAGCTGTTATCAGCGCTGGTTCAGATGATATTGATATAACAAGTGTGTTTGCTGAAAATATGGTGTCATGGAAAGATGGTATTCTTGTGTTTGACGACACACCGCTTCCAGATATATTGAAAAGCGTGTCAAAGCGTTTTGGTGTTGAGATATTTTGCAACCAACATAAATATTCTGCAACAAAAATCACTGCAACAATCCTAAAAGAGATGAGTATGGAAGAAACCATGAAAGTGTTGAGTGAGATAGGGCATTTCAGATATTCCCAAAGTGGAAAACAATACATAATTAAATAGATACACCACTAACCTAAACTTTTAGAAGCCGTTATAATTATTGTTGTCCGGTAAAAATTTATATGTAAAGCATAATTTTATGTTTTACAGTGCTATGTGTCTATGTTAGAAGCTGTTTCAGTTTATTAATTTCGTTCTTTTCGGCTCTTTTTGCCCAATTCTCGCTCTATAAATCATCGTTTAGCTCGCTAAAATCGGATTTTAAGAACAAAAACTAGGACAAAAATAGCTCTAAAATAACTTCGATAACAAATCAAAACAGCTTCTAAAATAATATAAGCTTATGAATTATTATCTAAGACATCAATCTCAACTGCTGGTGATAATGCTAATTTTAATCATAATAACTCTTTGCCTATGGAAAAATGACAAGACTACTAGAATTGCTATGATATGACTTGCAATTTATACAATCAGAAGTTACAATTAACCATTAACTTAACTATTATCAAAGTATGAAAAAATTTTACTTTAAATCCTATTTTGGAATGTTTCTGTGTGCATTGACGATGTTGATGACTATTCCAAATGAGCTTATTGCAAATAATATGGATTATTTCAATAATGCAAAAGTAACTATTTCGGTTAGTAATGTGCCATTAAGATCAGTATTTGATAAAATTGAAGATCAAACCGGACTAGTATTTATGTACAATAGCGCAGATGTTAAAAGTGTATCGTCTGTGTCACTCAATGTCAATTCTCGTCCTGTTGGTGAAGTGTTGGCGGTTGCCCTAAAAAATTCGCCTCTCACCTACAAAGTAAATGATAAATATGTAGTAATATCAAAAAATAATGTTTCTGTTTCTACCGATCAGCAAGCAATCACAGGAAAAGTAACCGATAAAGCAGGTGCTCCTATGGCAGGTGTAACGGTAACTATAAAAAACACATCTAAAGGTGATATCACACGTGAAGATGGTAGCTACTCAATAAAAGCTGCTAGTGGTGATGTTTTAGTGTTTATGTTTATGGGTTTCAAAACACAAGAAATTACTGCTACTGCATCTCAAAGTGTAGTTAATGTTGCGATGATAGAAGACGCTGTGAAAGTTGATGAAGTGGTTGTGGTTGGTTATGGCACTCAAAAACGCGTAAATTTAACAGGTGCAATATCTGTTGTTGATGAGGCTAGCATCCAGAATCGTCCATTGACAAATGCAGCTCAAGCATTGCAAGGTGTTCAAGGTGTCTATGTAAATCAGTCGAGCGGACAGCCAGGTCGCGATGGTGCCACCATTCGTGTTCGTGGTCAAGGCACGCTCAACAACAACGATCCGCTTGTCATCGTAGATGGTATTCCATCTTCGCTTACCGATGTCAATCCCAACGATATAGCATCTATCTCTGTTCTTAAAGATGCTGCATCTTCAGCAATATATGGTTCGCGTGCTGCTAATGGTGTGGTGCTTGTTACCACTAAAAAAGCTCAGAGCGGTGAATTTACTGCTAGTTACAACAACTATTTTGGTGTGCAAAAAGTGACATATCTTCCCGATGCTGTTTGGGATCCTATAAAAGTAATGGAGGGTTGGAACACAGCTCTTGACAATAATGGTCAAGCTCGTATCTACACCCCTGAGATTATAAATGAATATAAAGAGGGGATGAAAACCGATCCTTACACATATCCTGCAACAAACTGGTTTGATATAGCTTTCAGAAATGCTTTTGTCCAAGAACACAATGCACGTATCTCTGGAGGAACAGAGAAATTGCAATTATCATTCTCTCTGGGTTACCTCGATCAAGATGGTGTTATGATAGGAACTGATTCTAAGAAAGTGACATTCAATTTCAACGGTGTGGCTCAGCTTAGCAAGCGTTTTAGGGCAGGTATGACTGCATCTGGTACATACACTAACTTTAATGAGTTACACTATGGTTCAGGTTTAGCAATGAATTATTTGATGCGTTCACTTCCTTTTATGCCTAAAACATTGGAAGATGGCAGGTATGGTCGTGCGTGGGTCACTACTCCAGGTCAAAACACATTCAATAGCATCTATGCCAACGCAATAGAAGGTAGCAATATAAACAGAAGAACTCGTTTTCTTGCAAACGTCTTTGCAGAATACACATTCCCTCTAGATATAGTCTATAAAATAAACTTGGGAGTAAATAAATATGATGCAAGTCAGAGGGTGTTCTCTCCATGTATTGAACAGTATAATCCAAAAACAGGTGCAGTTCAATATGCAGGTAGTAAAGATAAACAATCAAAAAGTTATGATGTAAACAATATAGATCCTTCTGTATTCCAAACATTGAATTGGTCGAAAACATTTAAAGAAAAACATACATTATCAGCAATGCTCGGCATAAGTTATGAGGAGTTTAATGCGTATAGCTTTGATGGGTCAAGCCAAGGATTTCTCGATAATTCGCTCATAGATATTAATGCTGGTTCTAAGAATTTTAGAGCAAATGGTGCAGGCAATGTTGTGAAACTGATGTCATATTTTGGTAGAATAAATTATGATTTCAAAGATAAATACATGTTGGAAGCAAACTTCCGTGTTGATGGATCTTCTCGTTTTGCCCCTTCAAATCGTTACGGTTTCTTCCCATCATTCTCTGCTGGATGGCGTATTGATCAAGAAAAATTTATGGAAAATGCAACATGGCTATCTAATCTTAAACTTCGTGGATCATGGGGTCAGTTAGGTAATCAACAAATAGGCATCTATCAATACATCCAAACAGTAGCATTAAGTCAAGACTATCCATTTGGTTCAAATATTGCTTCAGGTGGTGCAGTGACAGGCTCGGTTGATCCAAATATCTCATGGGAAGCCACCACCATCACCAACGTAGGTTTAGATTTTGGTATGTTTAGAAATCGTTTGGTTGGAGGTGTTGAGTTCTTCAAAAAACGCACAAAAGATATTCTTCGTACTGTGAATCTTCCATCACAAGTTGGTCGTCTTACAGGTCCTACAAAAAACATTGGTACTGTTGATAACACAGGTTTTGAAGCCTCTTTAGCATGGCGCGACAAAGTTGGTGATTTCAATTATCAAGTTGGTGGTAGCATCACATTTGTTAAAAACAAAGTGATAGATCTAAATGGACAAGAAATATACTCTGGTCGTAATATAATAAAAGAAGGCTATCCTATCGACTCCTACTACTTATACACAAATCAAGGTATATTCCAATCTAAAGATGAGGTTGCAAATCATCCTTATCAAAGCAAGAAAACATCTGCTGGTGACTTGATTTATGCAAATATTGATGCGAGCGATAATGTCATCAATGAAAAAGACCGTATGCCAATGGGTAATGTTATTCCAAAATATACTTATAGCTTTAATATCAGTGCCGATTGGAAAGGGATAGCTCTGAACGCATTTTTCCAAGGTGTGGCTCAGATTGACACATACCCAAGAGCAAACCTTGCATCACCATACAATAATGGCGCTGGAGTCACCTACGAATGGTTGGAAAATGCTTGGACTCCAGAGAATCACAGCACAACACATCCTCGTATGATGCAAGCAAGTAATGGTCACGATAACTTCGGTAAACCAAGTTCATACTGGTTGAAAGATGCCTCGTATTTAAGATTGAAAAATCTTCAGCTAAGTTACACTCTTCCAAAACGTTGGTCGCAAGCGTTACACACCAAAAATGTTAGAATATTTGTTAATGCTGAGAACCTTTGGACTATCTCCGACTTTAAAATTGCCGACCCTGAAAGATCTATTAAAGGTGGTGACCTATATCAATACCCATCAATAAAATCGTTTACTGGCGGTATAAACTTAACATTCTAAGGGGTTAGTTGCAAACAAAAATATTGCAATAATTATTTTACATTACTTAATTTGTAATAAATAATATTTATGAAAAAGATAATATATTCATTGCTTGGGCTTGTCATGGTCAGCTCATGTTCTTTGGACACCACACCTACCGATCGTTATCTTGAAAGTACATTTTGGTCGAATGATGCTCAGGTAGATGCAGGTTTAACGGCTTGTTATCAAACATTGAGAGATACATATTTGTATGGAGGCACAGCAACAGCTCTTTTTAATGATGTTGTTACTCCGAACCAATATATGTATGATAACACCTACGGTTTTGGTGTTATTGGTCAAGGGTCGCACACTGTTACCAATTCTGAAGTGATTAGAGAACGTTGGGGTTCTTGTTATAAAGGGATAGGTCGTTGCAACTCGTTTCTTGCTCAGATAGCAAAATATGAGATGAAAGATGCTGCAAAAAAATTAAGAATAGCTCAGGCCAAATTCTTACGTGCTCTTTATTACTCTATTCTCACAGATTATTATGGTGCAGCTCCAATAATCTTAGATGCTCCAGACCCAGCCACTCAGTCGAAACTACCTCGTGATCCTAAAGCTAAAATTGTGGAGCAGATAGTGAAAGATCTGAATGAAGCCTCTGTTGATCTTCCTGTATCGTATTCATCTTCAAACGACAAAGGTCGTGCCACTAAAGGTGCTGCTTATGCTTTGAAAGCTAGAGTCTATTTATATAATAGCATGTGGGGCGAGGCTGCAAAAGCTGCTGGTGATGTGATTGCGCTAAATAAATATGCTGTTATAGATGATTATAGATCTATTTTCAAACGTGATAATGAAGGAAACAAAGAGGTGATTTTTGATGTTCAGTCATTGAATCCGGATTTCACAACTAATTTTGATCTTATCACTCGTCAATATCTAACTCATGCTCCATTACTTGATTTATGTAAGGCTTATGAAAATGCCGACGGCACTCCCTACACAGGTGGCGCAGG
>JAVVZN010000097.1:0-5892 GCA_036650555.1 Rikenellaceae bacterium | reverse complement strand
GCATTATCATAGCTCAAAATCTGTGAAATGTGTGCCGTTTCCGTGGAAAGTAATCCTAAGGCACTTTTTCAGCGACGACTAAATATGCTATAAGTATAAGAAAATCATATGATTACATACTACGTTTGAAATTTTTATCGAACAACAATAATCCTTATTTAAAATTTTTCTTAGTTTCCATGAGAATTGCAAATGCTTGTTGAATGTCGCTATCTCCAACCAAAACAGTAAATTCGTTTGTCGTTGAAATAACTTCGGCAATATTGATATTATCCCATGCAAGCTCTTTAAAAATATAGTAATAAACTCCAGGATATATACTATTTTCGGCAGGTAGCTTAACAGTAATACTAGATAAGGCTGCTGTTTTCGACACCATTTGCTCATCTTTAAATATTCGCTCTACTTGCGCCACTATTGTACTACTGACAACAAGAGTGGTTTCACTCACTCCTTGCGAGAAAGTACAAAATATATCGTTATAATCTTTTATCGACTCCAGTAATTCGGCTTGACGTATGTATAATGTTTTACTATTCACAAAAGCATAATCAACAAGATTTGAACGTACAATAATGTCGCCAATATTTTCCACCACCTTTTTAAATTTCAATGCAGAGATAAGCTCCAAACGAGGCACCAAACGATTTAACGCCATAATTATAGCACCATTATTTACCGGTTTACCCAAAAGTGCTTCTATTTCTGGTTTTATCACACGCGAAAGAGATGATAGATTAATGATCCCTTCAATTAAAGCATTTTCTAAAAATGGCTTTTTCTTTATAATCTGTTCTACTGCCGATGGAATTGTTATCATTGTTTGAAATTTAACTTTTTATTATAAAATTGCACTTTTTATCAAAGTTCTTTATTTTTCTAAAATTATACCGTAACTTTACGCCATTAAGAACTATATATTAGCGATTTTAGACACTTATAGTTGCCACTAATCGTCAAACCAAAATAGCTATGTTACAAAATAAACCAAAATAAAAACAAAAAGCAAATAATTAATAACAAATTGTTAAATACATCTAAACAAAGAGACAAAAACTGCAATAGAATATCAAATAAGAGGCTTAAAAAACAAAAATTAAATTTTCAATCAATGACAAAAGTTCTAAAATTTGGCGGTACATCTGTTGGCTCAGCCGAAAACATGCGCAAAGTTGCGCAAATAATAACCGACGAAAAATCACGTGTAACAGTACTGTCGGCAATGAGCGAAACAACTAACGGTCTGGTAAGAATATGCAAGAACGGAGCTGAAGGAGTATTAGACACAGAGTCACTAACATACCTACGCACTAAATATGAGAAATGTGTTAGCGAGTTGCTAAAAAACAAAGACGAAGCAGTTGCCAAAATTGATAGTGTATTCAATTACATTAAGTCACAAGCCGTAAACTACAACTCTTTATCTGAAAACAACATAATAGCTCAAGGTGAATTACTTACAACAGCCATATTCACTATGTATCTGAAAGAGATAGGACTCGATGCAGTTCTTATAAATGTTCCAGACTACATGCACACAGATGTAGATGGCAAGGCCGATAGCGATTACCTTGAACGCACATTAGGTAAGATAGTAACAAGTGGCAATAGCTCAATATTCTATATCACACAAGGTTTCATCTGTCAAAACAACGATGGGCTCCTCGATAATTTGGGACGTGGAGGTAGCGACTACTCTGCCGCACTTATAGGTGCAGCAATAGGCGCGAAAGAGGTGCAGATATGGACAGATATAGATGGGATGCACAACAACGATCCTCGTTATGTGGAGAACACCTACCCTATTCGTAAGATGAGTTTCACACAAGCGGCTGAGCTTGCATATTTCGGAGCAAAAATTCTTCACCCTTCAACAATCCAACCTTGTAAAAAATATGGCATCGCAGTGCGTTTAAAAAACACACTCGACGCATCAGCCCCTGGAACTCTCATAACAAACGACGAAAGTTGCGACGACCAAAAATACAGAGCCGTAGCTGCAAAAGACGATATTACAGTCATCCGAATCTGCTCAGCGAGAATGTTAATGGCTTACGGTTTTCTACGTCAGGTATTTGAAGTGTTTGAAAAACATAAGACCCCAATAGACATGATCACCACTAGTGAGGTTGCTGTGTCGCTGACGATCGACAATAACACTCATATTGACAGCATAATAGCTGATCTTGAACCATTTGGAAATGTCAGCTACGAAGAGTCGAACACAATAATATGTGTGGTTGGAAATATTCCACAACAGCAATCAGGACTAACCGCACGCATACTTGACTGCATCACAGACATCCCAATCAAAATGATATCTTATGGTGCAAGCAGCCATAGCATGGCATTTTTGATAGATTCAAAGAGCAAGATCAGCGCATTACAGCAATTAAATCGTCACCTATTTGAAAACGAAAACAGATAAAAAAATGGCATATTTGTCAGACAAAACAGCAATATTCTCAACACTGAAAACACCATTCTACTACTACGATATGCCACTTCTCCACTCAACACTCAAAAAGGTGAAAGAGGAGAGTGAAAAATATGATTTTCAAATTCACTATGCGGTGAAAGCAAATGCAGATGACAAGATCATGCGCACAATTTCATCATACGGTTTTGGAGCCGATTGCGTCAGTGGAGGTGAAGTTAAGAAAGCACTAGAAACAGGTTTCAGTGCTGCGGAGGTGGTTTATGCAGGCGTTGGGAAAACCGATGACGAGATAAATTTTGCAATCGACAACAATATTTTCTCTTTCAACTGTGAGTCACTAGAGGAGCTACTTGTGATCAATCAGCTTGCAAAAGCTAAGAATAAAGTGGCGCGTGTGGCACTAAGGTTAAATCCTGAGGTGGATCCTCAAACGCATGCCTACATCACAACAGGCAAAGCAGAAAATAAATTTGGCATATCATTTGGCGAGATAGACTCTTTTCTCACTACTCTATCAACACTTAAAAACATTCATATATGCGGATTACATTTTCACATAGGTTCACAAATTTTGCAATTGCAAGTTTTTAATTACCTTTGTGAAAGAGTTGCAACATTTGTTGAATGGTTTGAAAATAAAGGTATAAAGATTGAAAGCATAAATCTAGGCGGCGGGTTAGGCATAAACTACAACACTCCTGACACACACCCTATTGCAATGTTTTCTGAATATTTTAAAATCTTTGCCGACAATCTCAAAACATTAAGAAACGGCAGAACAATACACTTTGAACTTGGGAGATCAATAGTGGCACAATGCGGCACACTTATAACACGTGCCCTATACAACAAAACCACCTCATCTGGCAAGCAATATGTGATAGTAGATGCAAGCATGACAGAACTGATCCGCCCTGCACTATATGGCGCGCATCATGCTATGCAAAATATCTCATCGTCTGAGCAAGAGGCAAAATACGACGTTGCTGGAGGAGTATGCGAATCATCCGATATATTTGCAAAGGAGATCATGCTACCCAAAACAAAACGAGGCGACTTTTTAACACTACGTTCGGCAGGTGCCTACGGAATATCAATGGCATCAACATATAATTTACGACCGCTACCGAAATCAATTTATAGCGATCAAATATAAAATGGAAGCCGTCTGAAACCAAATGTTTAGACGGCTTTTTTTAAATAAAAAAAGAATGTTTACAAAAGAGAGAATACTTTTTGAAGACAACCATTTGATGGTTGTGAATAAATTGTCGGGCGAATTAGTACAAAGCGACACTGAGGGTAACCTAGGATTAGAAGACGACATCAAAGAGTTCATAAAGATTCGTGACAACAAGCCGGGCGCAGTATTTTTAGGCGTGATTCATCGTATAGACCGCCCAGTAAGCGGTGCTATAATATTTGCAAAGACATCAAAAGCTCTTGCACGTATGAATGAGAATGTAAAAGCAAGAGAGATCAAAAAACATTACCTAGCAATAGTAGAACATGCTCCTCAAGAGGAGAGTGGCACATTAAAACATTATATTGTACGCAACTCACAGAAAAATAGATCTTATGCGCTTGATCGTCCAGCACAAGGTGGAAAAGAAGGAGTATTAAATTACAATATGATAGGAGCAAGTCAAAACTACTATCTACTTGACATAGAATTAATAACAGGTCGTCACCATCAGATCCGTAGTCAGCTACAAAAGATAGGTTGCTCAATAAAAGGCGATTTAAAATATGGCGCACCTCGCTCAAACATAGATGGTTCGATCTCACTACATTCACGTAGTTTAGAATTTGAACATCCTGTAACAAAAGAGGTTATAAAGATAATTGCTCCAGTACCGAAAGACGACAACCTATGGCGTTTCTTTGAACAGACAACAAACGACAAATAGTAAGATAATGACAAACATCATATTAAAGAAAGATAAAGAACAATCGCTAAAACGTTTTCATCTATGGTTGTTCTCTGGCGCAATTCAATCGGTGGAGGGCGACGATCCACAAGACGGCGATATAGTTGATGTGTACAACTCCTCTAAAGAGTTCTTAGCAAGAGGATTTTGCTCGCTTGGGTCGATTGCCGTAAGGGTATTGACATTCTCAAAAGAAGAGATAGATTTGTCGTGGTGGATAGGCAAGATAAATGCTGCCTACCAAATGCGTAAAGCACTAGAACTAACCAACAATCAAACCACAACATGCTATCGTCTTGTGCATGGGGATGGTGATTTTTTACCTGGATTAGTGGTTGATATCTACGATAAAGTGGCTGTAATTCAAGCTCATTGCACCGGAATTTACATTGCGCGAGACACAATTGCTCAAGCCATAAAAGATGTGATGCAAGACAAAATAGAAGCTGTCTACGACAAGAGTCGCGGCACGATGCCTTCAGCTGCCGAGATGGACGTTCAAGACGGTTTCATCTTAGGTGAAAGCAACATAGAAGCAGTAGTAAAAGAGAACAACCTAAAATTCAACGTAAACTGGCACGAAGGGCAGAAAACCGGATTTTTCATCGACCAACGTGACAATCGTGAATTGGTGAAGAGATACGCAAGAGGCAAACGTGTGTTAAACACATTTTGCTACACTGGTGGTTTCTCCGTCTATGCACTAGAAGGTGGAGCTAAAGAGGTTGTTTCTGTTGATAGCTCCTCAAAAGCCATAGAGTTATCGTGTAAAAATGTGGAGCTAAACTTCAACGCTGACGCACCACACATAGGCATAACGATCGACGCATTCGACTACCTTAAAGATTTAGAGAATCAGAAATTCGATCTTATAATACTCGACCCTCCTGCTTTTGCCAAACATCAGAAAGCCGCCCAAAACGCACTCAAAGGCTACAAAAGAATAAATCTAAACGCTATAAAAAACATAGCTCCAGGCGGCATATTATTCACCTTCAGCTGTTCACAAGCCATTGACAAAGAACAATTTCGCAACGCCGTATTTTCAGCAGCAGCCATCGCAGGTCGCAAAGTAAGAATACTCCACTTCCTATCACAAGCAGAAGACCACCCAGTAAACATCTACCATCCCGAAAGCGAATACCTTAAAGGATTGGTGGTTTATGTAGAATAAATGTTTATTGCTGTCCGATAAAAATTTTAAACGTGGCATGTAATTGCATGACTTACCTTGATTTATAGTATATTTATGGACTAGGGGCATGGAAATTTTTATCTAAGACATCAATAAATTAATCAATACTTTTTTAATTAAAAAATACGCACTTTCAGTGCTTCAAAAAAATTCAAACCCTCCGAGAAATTGAAGTGCATCCCAAAAGTTTTTTGTCTAACTTTTGGGGTGCACTTCAATTTTTCGGAGGGTTTATTTTATATCTTATTCCATATGTGTGGCAGTAGTTTTCGAAGTCTGTCTTGCATTGCTGAGTGCAGATTTAGAGCTATGACAAGCCGAGCGTA
>JAVVZN010000096.1:0-5926 GCA_036650555.1 Rikenellaceae bacterium | reverse complement strand
AGTGAAAAAGCCATCTTAGAGGGCTTTATGATGTTAGATAAAAATTTCAAACGTAGTATGTAATTGTATGGTTTACTTTTATTTATAGCATATTTATGTACCATGGTGCTTGGAGATTTTTATCTAAGACATGGGTAATAAAATAAGTACGCACTTTCAGTGCTTCAAAAAACGAAAACCCTCATAGAGGGTTTTCGAGAGTTGCCGCGGCGGCTCCTTGGGGTTGCATTGATGTAAGGCATGGTTTTTAACCGTACAACAATAATCCTTATTTTATTGTTATGTCCCATATTCCGACGCTTTTCTCTAGATTTATTAGAGAACAAGCGTAGTTGAATAGGGTTTCAATATACAATGCTTGCACATCGTTGTAGGTTCGTTGTGCATTAAGCACATCGAGTAGTGATGTTTCTCCGCGGTGGTAGCTATATGTCTTCCCATTCAACACAGCTTCCGACTCATCTAACATGCCAGAGTTGAATTGTTTCATTTGGAATGATAAAGAGATATATGTGTTGTAGTTTTGCGTCACCTCTGTTTGCACCTCTGTTTGTGCTTGCAAATAATATTTCTCTGCTTGATTAGCCTTTATGTTTGCTGTTTGCAGAGTTGCTCTGTTGAAATTTGAAAATTTAAGAGGTATTGCTATGCCAATTGTCATTCCATTAAATCGCGGTGCAGGAGCTATTTCGTTGCGTACAGTGGTGTTGTGGTTGTAGCCTAACGAGAGGTCGAAGTCTATGCCTCGTTCTCTGTGGGCAAGTTTAAGAGCTTTCTGTGCCACATCCACATTTTTTAATGCAGCTGCTAGGTCTGAACGATTATCAAGCGCCATAAAGAGTAGATCGCCACGAACAAACTCTCTGCTACCAATGTCGAGAACACCGATGGGCACATACAATGTGTCGGCATGAAATTGTCCTAAGGGAATGTTAAGGGCAGCGTAGGAGCTGTAAAGATCGTTGCTAGCTTGCAATAGCTCGTTGTGGATTACACCTGCCTCAATGCGACTTTGCATTGCATCGACCTCGGTGATCTTGCCTAATGCAAATTTTATGCTATCGGCTTTTGCTAGCTCGTTGATGCTGTTGTAGGAGCTAAGTTTCACCTTATACAGATCGGTTTGCTTTATTGCCTCAATATAGGCTACTGTGGCCTCTGCACGTAGGTTTCTGAAAAAGTCGTCGAGTAGAGCAATGCTCATGTCTTTTTCGCTTAGTGCAAGATCAATGCGTGATAGACGTTTGCCAATCGAAAATGTTTTGCTTAGCTCGACCGACATGCCTTGTCCCATCTGCATGCGGTGGTCGTCGTTGTTTGCATATTCAATCGACAGCGAAGGGTCGTTAAACAGTTTTGCACTACGCAGCGATGCGTCGGCAAGCGATATGTTTAATTTCTCGGCAGCATACACCAAATTTTTCTGACGTACTTGCTCTATATAGTCGTTGAAATTGATGGGCTTTTTCACTTGTGCTCCAGCAAGTAGCGGAAGCAACATGAAAATAATTAAAATTCTATTTTTCATTTTCATCTATAATCGGTTCTGGACGTTTATGTTTTAAATGGCGCTTTTCTACCATAAAGTAGAGCCCCGGTAGGATATAAAGTGTGATAATAGTGGCAAACAACAATCCGTAGACTATGACAGTTGCCAGTGGACGTTGAACGTCGGAGCCAATGCCGTTTGATAATGAAGCAGGTAGCAATCCGAGTATAGCCACAGATGCAGTCATAAGTATAGGACGAAAACGATGACGTGCCCCCTCTGTTACTGCCTCTTTCAATGAGTGGTCTTCGCGTTTGCGTATGTTGTTGATATGAGATATCATGATTACTCCGTTTTGAATAGCAACCCCAAAAAGAGCAATAAATCCAACAGCCGACGACACGTTCAATGTCATGCCTCTTACATTCAATGCCAACATACCGCCAAATAGAGCTAGCGGAACAACACTCATTAATGTTGCTGCTTGACGTAGTTTGCCTGTTGCAATGATTAGTAGCAGAAGCATTATGGCAAGAGCTAGTGGCACCACAATTGCCAGACGCGAATATGCACGTTGTTGATTCTCAAATTGTCCAGCCCATTTCAGATGAATAGTTTCATGATCGTATGAAACAAATTTATCTATTGCTTTGTTTGCCTCATTAAGAAATGAGGTCAGATCTGCGCCTCTTAGGTTTACACGCACTGTGAGATGGCGCTGGTTCATCTCACGAGTGATGTTGCTTGCTCCTGTTGTCATTTTTATCTTAGCAACTTGTGAGAGTGGAATTTTTATTCCATCGGTTGTGGTTAGCATTAATGAACCTATCTTCTCAGGAGTGTTGCGGTAATTTTCATTATAACGACAGATGACATCATAAGACTTGCTACCTACAAAAATTTGTGAGATAGATTTTCCACCTATTGCGAGTTCTATTAGCTCGGTGACATCTGATACGTTGAGCCCATATTGTGCAATACGTTCACGGTCGGCTGTTATCTGAAGTTGTGGTAGTGGTGGTTCTTGATCTACTGCCACATCGGCTGCCCCTTTTATTGTCTTTAGGGTTCCTACTATTTGATCTGCCACTTGTCTTGTTTGTGTTAGATCATCGCCATATATCTTGATAGCTAGATCGCTATGTGATCCTGCTATCTGATCCATCACCATGTCGATTATAGGTTGAGAAAAACCGATAGCTAGCCCAGGTATCGCCTTTAGTTTCTCATCTATGGCTGATATTAATTCGGCTTTGGTGCGTTTGCTCTCCCATGTATTGTAGGGTTTGAGCCCAACCCCACATTCGATATGCGATAGAGAGAATGCCTCTGCACCCTCGTCGTCGCGTCCAACTTGTGTCATGACATACGACACCTCGTCAAATTTCTTTATCTCAGCGCGTAGTTCAGCTCCTAGCTCTTTTGATTTCTCGATTGAGATGCCGGGAGGAAGTTGCACTTGAATCCATATTGACCCCTCGTCGAGTGGAGGAAGAAAATCTTTGCCAACAGTTGCCGACAATATGCCTGCTCCAACAAGAATTATTATTAGCGCCGATATAATCTTACGTGGCTTATCTATAATCTTAGATATTTGATTGTTGTATATCTCTGTGAGTTTCTCAAGCCATCTGTTTTTGTAAAGCTTCCGAGGCATGCGATATGCCACAAATGCTAATCCCGGAATAAGTAACAGTGCCACTGCTAGTGCTCCTATTAATGCGTAGCCAACGGTGTAAGCCATTGGTGTGAACATCTTACGTTCGATATGTTCAAAGGCAAATAAAGGAATGTAAGCAGTGATGATTATAAGGGTGGAGAAAAATATAGGACGTGCCACTTCGGTTGCCCGTTTAATTATCCCCTCTTTTGTCAGTTCATCGTTGGGGGCGCTCTCTCGTTTTTTTAATATGGTCTCCATCATCACAATAGCTCCATCGACAATAATTCCGAAGTCGATAGCTCCCAGAGAAAGAAGGTTTGCCGGAATGTCGGTCACTTTCATGAGTATGAAGGCAATCAGTAGAGAGAATGGAATGGTGACAACCACTAAAACAGCACCTCGCCAGCTGCCTAAAAATAATATCAACACTAGTAGCACCAGCACAATACCCTCTATTAGGGTGTGCGATACAGTGTGTAGTGTGGTGTCTACTAGCTCAGTACGATCCATGAATGGATGGATAGACACTCCTTCTGGTAGAATGTCGTTATTCAGTTCATCAACTGCCTGTTTCACTCCTTCCAATACTTGCGATGGATTTTGATGACGTAGCATCTGAACAATTCCCTCAACACCATCTGAGTAGTCGCGCTCTGAGTCGGTGAACCCAAGCACGCCTTTACGTTCGAGAGTGCCTTGTTTGAGTTTGCCTATGTCGCTTAGGTAGATTGGAACTCCATTTTCTGTCTTCACAACAATATTTCCCAAGTCGTCAAGCCCTTTTACTAATCCTATGCCGCGAATAACGTAGCTTAGGTCGCCATGAGATAACATGCTACCACCTGCTGATAGATTGTTCTTTTCTATCTTCTCAGATATATCGGTAAGCGAGATATGATATTGCTCCATCTTCGCTGGGTCGATTTCGATTTGAAATTGTGTGGTGATGCCTCCGTAGTTGCTCACATCGGCAACGCCTGTCACCTGCTTTAGTCGTGGGATTATCACCCATTTATGTATGTCTGTGATCTGACGTAGGTCGTGATTGTTGCTCTCAACCACGTAACGAAAAATCTCGCCAGTGGGAGATGTTAGCGGATTAAGACCCGGAACTGCGCCATAAGGCAATTCAACATCTATCAGCCGTTCCTGTACTCTTTGTCGTGCCCAGTAGTCGTCTGTGCCATCGTCGAATACCATTATCACAGTTGAGAGTCCAAAGGTGTTTTTGCTACGCATTATCTTCATAGATGGCATGCCGTTCATTGCCCTCTCTATTGGAATGCTGATTTGTTGTTCTATCTCTTCGGCAGCTAACCCTGGAACCTGTGTTACAACTTGAACTGTGACATCTGCTATATCTGGATAAGCATCTATTGCTAGCTTTTGCCAGCAGTAGAAACCTACAACACCTAAAATAACAAATAGTGCGAACATAAGACCTCGCCTATGAATCGCTTCGTAGATTACTCTTTTCATTATTATTTAGCGTCTAATAGGTAGAATGCTCCTTCGGTGACAATCTCTGCACCGCTGCTTATGCCTTCTGTCACCACAGACTTGTCGTCTACACTGCTATCTACTGTGACATTGACCTTGCGGAATTTGCGATCTGCGCAGCGACTTAACACATAGCAGTTGTCGTTTTCTTGTAGAATTGCCGATGTTGGGATAAGTATCACATCGGTGGTTGCATCGGTGAGCAATACTGTGCCGTACATAAAAGGTTTCATACGTCTATCGGTATTGTCGCACTCTATTATGACCTCAACTGAGCGTGTTGCCTCGTCGAGCATCTCGCTAATATGAAAGATACGACCTTTTATCAACTCCTCTGGTGAGGCTGAGAGTCTTACTTCAACTTCTTGTAATTTCTCGATAAGTCGAATATCTTTCTCTTTGACATGCGCCACAACCCATACTTTGCTGAGGTCGGCAACGACAGCCAGCGGATCGGCATCTTCTTTGATATATTGTCCAATTATGATATTGTTTGCAACTACTTTGCCTGCGATAGGCGAGCGAACAATAAGCGGCTGACCCAGTTTAAGCTCAGATGGATCTACTTGAAACACCTTCAACGCCGACATGGCATTTTCGTAGTCTTGTCTCTTTAGTTGATAGTTTACCTCTGCCTCTTCAGCATCTTTTGCTATTCCAACATGATTAGCAAGGAGGTCTTTCTCGCGGTTTAAACTCTTCAGAGCTTGCTCCAACTCTTGTCGGGCACCGAAATAGGCTTTACTTGTTTCAAAATATGAGGGAGAGCTAATCTCAAATAGTGGGCTGCCTTTGCTTATCTTCTGCCCCAATCTAACAAATGATTTTACTATTCGTCCTGCAAAAGGGGTGGCTATCTCTGCATAAGATGTTGGGATGGCTTTCACCATGCCTGAAGTTGAAAATTGAGCTTTGTAAGGGGCTTTTTCTATCTTCTCCACCTTGATCTTTTTTAAGATAGGCGAGTTTTCGGAAATGGTTATTATGCCTTGTGAAAGTGTAATATCGTGTGTGTCATCATTTTTGACGTTGTTGCCTGCACAGCTGCATAGCAACAATACGCTAATGATAGGTACTGTTAAATATCTCATTTGCTTATGATTATAGGTTAAACTGCACCTGCAATGACATGTGATGTCGTTGCAGGTGTTAAATATCATATGGTGTTAGAAGCTGTTTGAATTTTGTTATCAATTCTTAGAAGCTGTTTTGAATTTATTAATCTCGTTCTTTTCGGCTCTTTTTGCCCCAGTTTCCGCCCTGTAAATCCTCAT
>JAVVZN010000095.1:0-5986 GCA_036650555.1 Rikenellaceae bacterium | reverse complement strand
GCTGTCATGTTGAACTTAATATCAATAAGCGCTTGCTTGTCGGAAGGAGCAAAAATGATATTTGTTTGTCCTAATGAGTAGCATGCCTCAGGTAGCATAACGTATGTTGTTCTGTTGGTTTTGTTAAACGCATCAAGTTGCTCTTGCGTTGCAACAACCACATTGGCGGTAGCGTCCTTTTCAAAGAGACCGCTTTTAGTTACACCAGTTTTGTATGTCACAACATCTGTGATCTCATATAGAGATGCCTCTACAATTCCGCTAGAAGGAATGTAAATCTTATTCTCTGTAAGGTTGTTCTCTCTGGTGTCTTCGCAACCAATAAGACCAGCCATAAGAAGAGAAAAAGGTATAATTTTATTTAAAACTCTCATGTAATTTAGTTTTAAGATATAATCTATAAATTCGTTGGCAGTAGCTCCTAAACGAGCTTTATAGATTATAGGTTATTAATTTTTATTATTACAATATCTCACAATTTCGATAAACTACCAACCGTAATTTTGAACGAATTTCTTCGCGCGGTCAAGTTCTCTTTGATTTAGAGGTAGTAAATATTGTTTTTTCTCAAATATACGAGAACCTTCGCCCATTATAGGAGTACGTTTCCAGAATAGAGAACCAATAGCATCGGTTCTTTCACTAGCATTCATACCATAGAACATGCCAGAAAATTCTTTTTCAGCAATCATCCATGTGCGTGCATCGTAGTAACGGATGTTTTCGTCGTGCAACTCAACCATGCGTTCTTGTTGAATAAGTTCTCTTTTACGTTCTTTGCTAAATGAGTCGAATCCAGGGTAAGATACTTCTATATTAGGAATACCAGCACGTGAGCGAATTTCATTCCAGTATTTTTTAATATCAGCATGATTAGAATCAACCTCATTAAGAGCCTCAACATAGTTTAAGTAGATCTCAGCTAAACGAATAATTGCACGACTTGTGTGTGTGTATTTACCATTATGTGCCTCATCAGAAGCCCTCATGAATTTTCTTGCAATGTAAGCTGATCTTGAGTAGTCTTCTCCAGCGCCCGGACCACTATTGCCACCTGTATTTAGATTAATAACTTTATTACGGCTTTTTTGTTGGTACCATGTTTGACCGCTCCAAAATACGTCGAAATAGAATCTAGGTTCACGATTTACATACATATTTGGTGTGTTTTTCTTAATCTTGTCATAAGGGTGTTCAAAATTTGTTGCTCCATCTTCTTTGTAACCAGATTGTGGATCTATGATTGGGGTTGCTCCATTGTCCTCATAACCAATAACAGGGAACACGCCATTAGACATGGCAAACGCATCAACCATTTTTTGAGTAACACCGCATCCATTGTAAGCAGTACCTCCATTGCCACGAGGATTAGTGTGATTAGCCCAGCTACCAATGTTTGTCCATCTTCCCCAGATTATCTCAGAGTTCCAAGCTTCGAAAAATAATTTATCGAATGACTTGTAAGGATCTACATTTCCATCTTTCATCTCTTTTATTAAAGAGAATTGGTTCAAGTCAATAACAGCTTTGTTTGCTGTCACGGCTGCTTGCCATTTAGCTGGATCGTTAGCTTGACGGAATAATAATTTGCCATTCTCTGCATTCTTAAGTGATTTGTAAAAATCACAACCATTGAACAGCGGACGTGCATCATACATTGCAAATCTAGCTTTTACAGCAAGTGCTGTTGCTTTTGTTGGTTTGCCTTTGTAGGTGTCAGGATAGTCGTCTGGAAGCAATTTTGCACATTCGTCAAGTTCGTTGATCACCCAAGTAGCACACTCATCCCATGTGTTACGTTCAACATTGATATATTCAGTTATGTCTGAAGTTGGGTCAAGTATTTTATCTCCTAACATAATAACTGGACCGTAGTTGCGTAGTAGGTTGTAGTAGAAGTAAGCTCTTAAAAAACGAGCTTCTACTTTCCACGCCTCAATCTCTTCGTTGGTCATATCTTCAGCTTTACCTTTTGCTAAATCAACATTTTGCATAAAGATATTTGCCTCTCTGATACCACGGTAGCTGTGCCACCAAATGTCGTAACCTGGATTACTTGCATTGGTTGCTCCATTAATCATATCCCAAAAACTGTATTTATGCCATGTTAGCGATATGTCATCTTGTGAACCTCTGATTGCAGATATTGGGTCTGCTTCTGTTTGAAGGAAACCATATACGTTGTAGAGGTAATTCTCTGTTGTCGATTTCTTTTCCCAGATCTTTTCAAATGTCATTTGCTCTGTTTGTTGCATATCCAGAAACTTATCGCAAGATGTAAGCGAAAATATTGCTGTTGCAGTAGCAAGTGATATTATAATATTTTTGAATTTCATATGATCTTATTTTATATTTTTGACTTAATTCATTTATTGATATGAGATTATGTATTGGTGATTTAATCTCAACACAAATTAATAACTAATTGTGATCCCAATATTATATGTTCTCATAAGAGGATATGCGTTTCCTTGTCCTCCTCCGATCTCTGGATCCCAAAGTTTGAATTTAGAGAATGTAGCGAGGTTGTTGCCAGTTGCGTAGATCGACAAGCCTCTTAGTTTCATCTTTTCACAAATTCTGCGAGCAAAGTTATAGCGTAGTTCAACATCTTTTATACGTAAGAACCCAGCATCACGCATCCAATATGTAGATTGTCTATTGTTGTTATCATTACTTCCAGCTGTTGTTCTTGGAAACTCAGCATTTGGATTAGGATTTGTTTCTGTCCAGTGGTTATCGTATATGTAGCTGTGGAAGTTAGAACGACCAAGCGAGTTGTTTGAGAATGGACGAACTGCTGAGCCACTAAGGAACATGCTTGTGCGAGCAACACCTTGGAAACGAATGCCTAGTTGGATTCCTTTGTAAGATGCTGTTGCTGCAAAACCGTAGATGATTTGAGGTAGTGCAGGACGGCCAATGGCAATTTGGTCGTTGGTGTCAATCTTACCATCACCATTTATGTCGCGATATTTAATATCACCCGGGCGAACAACAGAAGTAAATGTTTGTTTTGGGCTGTTTGCAATATCTGCTTCAGATTCAAATAGACCATCAGATACAAGACCGAAAGGCTGACCTACTGCTTGACCAATTCTATTTAAGTATGTGTATTTCCAATCAGGCTCTTCGTTGTTGATAACCTCATTCACATTGAAAGTGAAGCTACCTTGACCTGATATTTGCCAATCACCAAACACCTTATCGTATTCAACTGTGGAGTCGAAACCGCGGTTTTTAGATTCAGCAACGTTCACCATAGGTAGTTTGTCTAGAGGCACCCCAACGATTCCGGGAACTGATCCACGACGGTAGAATATACCTGTACGTTCATCGCTAAAGTAGTCGGCAGTGATTTTAAGAGCATTAAACAAACCTATCTCAACACCTAAATTAAGTTTTGTTGATTTCTCCCAACCAACATTAGGGTTTGCAACCTCACCAATACGGATACCTCCAAAACCTGTTTGTCCAGTAGAACCAAAAGTGTAGCCAGGTATGTCTGTGGTTAAGATTGTTGAGTTGTAGATGAAACGTCGGTCTCCACCAATCTTATCATTACCTGCCTTACCGTAAGATGCTTTTAGTTTAAGTAGCGAGAGAGTTTCTTTTGCTCCTTCCATAAATGATTCATTTGTAACAATCCAACCGGCAGCAACTGCGGGGAAGAAACCAAAACGATTGCCTGGGCTGAAGTTTTCAGAGCCATTGTAACCCATGTTCGCCTCAAAGAAATATCGGTCGTCGAACGAGTAAGAAACACGCGCTGCTAAACCTTGGTTTCTGTAAAATAGACTTGCCTCAGCATTTCCGGCAGCAAGATTTCTATATTCTCTATGATTGTAAAGGAAAAGTGCTCCAACACGATGTCTTCCAAATACTCTGTCGTAAGTTACATTTGCCTCAACATATGTTGTTCTATCGCCTGAACTACCTTTACCATAACCTAGAGCATTATCACCGCGTACTGTTTCATTAAGTAGTAGCGTACCATCATCTTTTCTGCCATAAGCTAGGAATGTGTTTGGTGTTTTTGTTCTTGAGATTACATTGTAGTTTTTTGTGTCCCATGAGAATTTAGCATTAACTTTAAGACCCTCTGTTACAAATTTTAAATCTTGAGCAATTCCAATATTTGCTTGAGAGTTGTTCCAGAAATGCTCTTTATAGCCTTTGTGTGTCAATATGTTGTATGGATTTTCTCCTGCTCCATTTTGAGGGCCTGAAAGTAATCCGTTTGAGTAGTAGATTGGATAAGCATTTGGTGCAGCGCCCATACTGTAATCCCATACATTGCTTGTTCCTCCACCCGGCTCATTTTTGCTTTCAAAAATGTTGGCTAAATTCACAGACACAACGGTTGTTGGAGATAGGTTCATATCGATGTTAGAGCGGAAGTTGTAGCGTTTGTAGTTTATAGATGTGTTGTAGTCATTCATATTATCGTTTCTGAAGATTGATCCTTCATTGTAGAATGATCCAGAAACATAATAACGTGCAACAGAACCACCACCAGAGATACTAAGATTTGCTCTTTGGTTTGAGGTTAGATTTTTGTAAAGAGCATTAATCCAGTCTACACTAGGGTTAAGATCTGGATCTGTTCCATTTATATAGCTGTTTATCACGTCATCGCTATAATATGGTATGCGTTGGTCTTCGTTGTACATACTTGCAAATTGCATAGAGTTTGCAAGTTCGGGCATTTTCACCGGTGTCATCAAAGCAGATTCCACGCGTAGGTTTACTTGTGGTTTTCCTTCGTGACCTCTTTTGGTAGTGATTATCATAACACCGTTGGCACCACGTACACCATACATCGCTGTTGCAGTAGCATCTTTTAGTACAGAGAAAGATTCAATATCATCTGTATCAACAAGGTCGAGTGAGCGTTCAATACCATCAACTAAGATAAGGGGTTGTTTGTTCGCACCGATTGTCGAAACGCCACGAATATAAAATTCAGCGCCAGAACCCGGCTCACCACTTCTTTGAACAGCAACAACCCCTGCAAGGTTACCAGCAAGAGCAGAACTGACTTTAGATGTTGGCATCTTTAGTTTATCAACATTAACTGTGGTGACAGCACCAATCACAGATGTTTTTCTTTGACTTGCATAAGAGGTAACAACCACTTCGTCAATGACAAGATCGTCTGTTTCGAGTTTAAAGTTGATCGTTGCTTGATTGTTTATTGCAATTTCTTGGCTTTTATAACCAATGAATGAGATTGCAAGCACTGGATTCTTTCCTGAATATGAGATAGAGTATTTTCCATCAACACCAGACACATCACCAGTAGTTGTTTCTTTGATCCATAGCGTGGCTCCAATAATAGGTTCATTTGTCTTGGCATCTATTACTTGACCTTGTACTGTACTTTTTTGTATCGCCTCTTCCGATGAGATTCCCGATTCGCCTATTGGGGAAGCATACACTCCCTGAATTGCAAACAAGGATACGAGGAGCGCTGAAAATAGAGTATTATACCTTATTTTACCAGCTTTTAAAGTAAAAATTTTCTTCATACATAACTTCTTTAAGTTGTTCCAAATTGTAGTTATAAATTGATATTTGATTTAATCTATTTATAAGACCAATCAAAAAACTATATAATGATCTCTTATGTTAGCTAAAATCACTTTTAATATAGTTTATTCTAATGTTGGTAATGATTTTGTTAATCCATTCTATCTCCTTTCTGGTGTTGTAATAAAATGTTGCGCTATAAACTTTTATTACATGACTCCTTTTATTGTTGTTTGACTTTGAAAATATTTTTTAATAGTGCGCTTGAATAGTAAATATTTCATTAATTGTTTATCGCTATTGTGTGATTTCTAAATTATATGGTAAGTGATAAATCTTTTGATTAATTTCATAACGAATATTAAAATGTTAGTTTTATTATTCGTTATTCTATAAATAGTAGCTAATTTATAGTTATTACAACATGGTTAAATCACCATCACAACCAGGTCTT
>JAVVZN010000094.1:0-6088 GCA_036650555.1 Rikenellaceae bacterium | reverse complement strand
GTTTGATATGATCTCGAATCGGTGTATTTTAAACTGGTTAGTATTTCTTCAATAAACCACTGAGTGTCTGATGGTTCTATGTCTGTTGGCACGCCATCAAAAACCATGTGATCATCGGAAGAACTTTCTGTAAAAATAAAACCTAAATCTTTTAATTGCTCCTTGCATTGCTCTAAAAGATATTTGTCGGCAGTCGATAATGACACCTCGATAGGGAAAAGCAATTTTTGTATATCAACAGGTTGTGATCTGTGTTCGAGTCGAAGTAGAAATTTTTGATAGTTCACTGTTTTTATTACTCTTGCAATGTCGAATATAAATAGCTCACCATTGATATTAGCCACAGTATATGTGTTGTTCAGCACAAGAATATCCAATAGTTCTGTGTTGTTGTCGAAAAGCTTTGCAGGTTCTTTCTCCTCATAAGTTTCATACTCCACAATGTCCGGATCAAATTTCATCTGAGTGAAAGCACTCGACTCAAGCTCTATATCTTGATTGTCGCCAGTAGCTTCAGAAAATGAATTGCTGAAATCACCAGATTTCAATGAGTTTCTGAACGACTCTTTGTTGCTTCCTACGGCGGTTGAGAATGAGAAACTCTCGTCGAAAGGGTTGTAACTACTATGTGAGAATTGTTGCGATGGTTGCTGGTTCTGGTCGGCTGTAATTGCTCCAAACGACGGAATATCAACCACAGAGATGTCTGAAGAGAAATCTATCATTGGCACAATTCCATTTTTGCCGAGCGACTCTCTGACTGCTGCGTTTAATATTTGCCATATTGC
The DNA here is from genome assembly GCA_036650555.1 of Rikenellaceae bacterium. Classification (GTDB taxonomy): domain Bacteria; phylum Bacteroidota; class Bacteroidia; order Bacteroidales; family Rikenellaceae; genus CAMQVM01. Next base: position 5,300 of record JAVVZN010000094.1, on the reverse strand, counting down.
CGATTCCTCGTCGAATTTAACAGATATTTTTTTAGCTTCAACATTCACATCCACATATTTAGGGTCGATGGTGAAGTATAGAAAAAATGGTGGTAATGTTCCCTCCGGAACAAGTTTCTCATAGCCACTCTGCACTGCTTTATACAAATATGGCGACTCGAAATATCGTCCATTGACAAAGAAAAAACATTCGGGGCGTTTTTTTGTGATGTCTGGACGCCCTATATATCCTTTAATCTCAACCATTGATGTGGTGACGTATAGCTCCAGAAGTGAAGTGCCAATAGTACGCCCCACTAAATTTACTATTCGTTGTCGAATGTTGTTTGTTGAGGTAAGCATGTGTAGCAGCTTGTCGTCGGCATATAGCGAAAATGCTGTTTTGTGATATGAAAGTGCCACGCGCTCAAATTGTTGTATCACTTTTTTCGTTTCGCTAAGATCTTTTTTAAGCGATTTTTTCCTTGCTGGAATGTTGTAGAATAAGTTGCGTACAATAAATTGCGATCCACAACTTGTGAATGAAATAGGTTCGTTTCCAACTAATGCTCCGCCATTTATTGATACCTTAACGCCCAGCTCATCTTCTTCACGACGAGTAGATAGTTCTACCTCTGCCACCGATGCAATGGATGCTAGTGCCTCGCCACGAAACCCAAATGTGTTTATATTGAATAGATCGTCGGTTGTAGATATTTTACTTGTGGCATGTTGTTCAAAAGCCATAATAGCATCTTCTGGCGACATACCTTTCCCATCGTCGATCACCTGAATCAGCTTTTTGCCCCCCTCTTTAATGCTTACAATAACATAAGACGCTCCTGCGTCTACACTATTTTCCATAAGCTCTTTCACCACAGAGTAAGGTGAGTCTACCACCTGTCCTGCGGCAATCTGGTTTGTGAGCAGCTTAGATAAGCGATTTATTACGTTTGCCATCAACTACACTTATTATTCGCCTCTGAATGCTCTCACAATTGTTTCAAATCCTGTGAATGTGATTAGAAAATAGGCTGCAATTGCAAGTAGCACCATGAAAACAATCAAACGAATCATTGAAGAGCGATCTTTCAGCGATTTCTCTTCTTCTGTTATTGTCATTCGTTGCACTCTGCCTTGTTTTATGAGGCTTCCAGGTATGTATTTTTCGTTTTTAGGGGCATCAATCTCAATGCCGCTAAAACGTCTTCTACGTTCACGTTCTTCCTCCTCAGGATTATAGAAACGAGGTTTATAGTTGAATTGTCGAGGTTTTTTATTGTTGAATCCAAACATAGATTACTATTTTTACATTATTACCCACAAAGATACTATTTTTACTTTGAAAAATAAAGTTATGCCTAATGTTATGTATAAGAAGTTATCTTAGAAGCTGTTTTATATGGTTTTTGCTACTCATATATTAAATCTAATCTGCTGCTGTTACTGTAAATGTGTATTTGCCTTTGCTTTTCATTGTGCGAGCGTTCAATGATATTCTGTATATCTCGCCTCCCCAAGTTCGGCTTAAATTGGTGCCCTTCAGATCTATTGTTTCTACTACGGGAGTAAATTCAGATTTGTTGTATGATAAACTCACCTTTTGTCCTTTCACATCTATAACAATAACACCCATTTTAGAAATATCAACATTGCCCCATGTCATAAAGTTGATTTGATTTGGAGTTATAGTTTTATTTAATATGAAATCGTCGGTAATCGTAAGCTCATTATGATTAAGCGTGTAGGCACGTTTCCAACTCTTGACCTCGGCAGACGATGGATATGTGCCTGCTATGTCTGTTTCAAAACGCATTTTGGCAGCATTGAAATTTGTGCCAGATGTCTTAAACATTTTACCGTATTTTTGAGCCACACCGTTTATTATTGGCACATTGTGATAGTTGCTTTGCATCGACCAAATTGTGTAACGTTGGCTGCTGAATGTCTTTTTTGTGTATGTATCAACGCCTGCATCTATGAACATAGGAATTGTGTTTAGATGTAGATTGAAAGATCCAGCATCGTTGTGGTTGTGGCTCTCGGCGTTGAATCCGCCTTTCGCTCCAACAAAAAATCCTTCTGATCCTCCCATAAAACAAAATTCTGTTTGGTCGTACCATGTGAACAAAGGCAGATTGTGTGCGGCAGGCGATTGTTTTATCTCTTCAATAGGTAGCAGGTCGATTAGTGTGCGTATTAAATAACGATCGGCTGTGATTGTAGATGGGTTCTCTTTGTAGAGCAGTGAGGCAAATTGCATTAACTCATCGCTTTTAACCATCTTTCCAAAGTTATACACAGTTGAGATTGGAGGCGCAACCCTCGCTCCTGCGTCGGCAAAATTTATGCCCCAACCGTTTCCAACATAAGCACGTGATATAAATTCAGCGAAATTTTTTAATATAGGGTCATCAAAAATAGCAACTTTTCCACCAGTGGCATAGTTGAGCACCATCAAGTAGTCAAGTAGTTTTGCAGATTGACCCCAATATGCTGGTCCCTCCTCACAAGCTCCATCAGCTTTTATGTAGTTCAAGTATTTATCTACCGAACGCATTGAAAGATATACAGCCTCAGATAGTTTGTTGCGGTCGTTTTCCAGCAACATGAAGCATTGCAATAGGTTGGAGTTTTGCCATGGATTCCAGTTGTTTACTAATCCGTTGCCAGTCATGTTAAATCCTTCGTAAACATCTGTCATACGGCGTTTTATCTCGTAATTTAGACGTTCTGAAATTGTGGGATTGATTTTGGTGTATTCTTTATTAAAAAAATGGTAGTTCCATGCCATTATTGATCCAATGTCGGCAGATAGCAATTCAATAACAGGTTTTTTATTGTCGGGTAGAGCACTTTTGCTTGTTTGTCTGTCGCCAAGATGAGCTGCTAAGCACCATGAGGTCATCTCGCAGTAAAGATAAGTGCCATTTATTAATTGCTCAATAAATCTACCTTTCCCTTCGGCGAGCTCTGCCATTATTAATCTGACTAACGCTTTGTTGTTTTGATCGAACCCATCCATGGCTTGTGTTGCCCCCATGTTGCGATCATAATTTAGATATACTGAGGCTTTTGTGACGCGCCACTCGTAATCAAGCATCTGCTCACCCTCTTTTATGAATGCCTCTTTCTGCTCTGTGCCGAGAAGTTTGTCCCACCCCTCGCGATCGTAGTAACTAGGAAATGGAACCCATTTCTGCTCCATGATTAGAGCCTTTTTCACCTCATCTAATGTGGCCTTTTTGCTAAGTAGATTGCGCTCGGTGGCTCCAAGTTGCAAACATGTCCACATTATAGCGATTGTAAGTAGAAGTAGTTTCTTCATTATTGCTTGATTTGTCAGATAGTTCTTTGTAAAATAATACTCACAATGATAATAAAAAATAATATAATCCGCAATTTAGAAGCTGTTTTAATCTGTTAATTTCGTTTTTTTCGGCTCTTTTTGCTCTAGTTTTCGCTCTGTAAATCCTCATTTAGCTCGCCAAAATCGAATTTACAGAACAAAAACTAGGATGACAATAGCTCTAAAATAACTTCGATAACAAATCAAAACAGCTTCTTATCTTAATTTATGTATTGCGTAATGAGCCGCTGCGAATTTATAATACACTATTAAAGCCACCACCACAGCCATACTACAAAAGCCAAACAACACTCTAAATCCAAACATCTCAATGAAATAACCCCCGACAGCAATTCCAAATCCTATGCCTATATCCCACGAGGTGAAATATGTTGAGTTTGCTGTTCCGCGTCGGTTGTGCTCAGCAAGGTTCACAAACATAGTTTGAAAAGTAGGAGCCAGAAATCCAAATCCCAAACCCCATAGTAGTGCGCAGATATAATATACGGTAGTGTTGTTAAACACAATAATGAGCAAATAGGCTAGCAGCAGCATAAAAATGCCTCTATACACCAATTTCTCTATCTTACCTTCATTAAGTAGTTTGGCCGATAGTATTCGCGACACCAGAATGCCTATTGCCTCAACTGTGAAAAATAGTCCAGCGCCGTTACCAATTCCAATACCTTTGCTATAAATTCCAATGTAGTTTGCAATAACTCCATATCCTATTCCAAACATCACAAATACTAATGAGAGTAATATTCCTTTCACTAAGATGAATCTATCGAGCGACAACACCTCGTGGTGAGGTTTTCCATCGTTGCCAATTGGAGCTGTCACCTTTTTGGGCGCGTGAATAGTTGTTATAATGGCTAACCCTAGCAGCCCCGATGCCAGACTCACAGCAAACACAACATTATAAGAGGTTGTGTCGTAGAGCATAAGCCCCACCATCGGACCAATAGCCATAGCCATGTTTGCTGCCATACCGTAATATCCTATCCCTTCTGCACGTCGCTCCGAAGGCATGACATCAATGGCAAGTGTGCTGCCCGAAACGGTGGTAATTCCAAACGATAGTCCGTGTAAGATACGAAGAGTAACGAAGATAAATAGCGTGCCTCCAATAATATATCCTGCGAAAATAGATACAAAAATTCCATAACAAAGTAGATAAAGTGGTTTTCGAGCAAACATATCAACGAGATACCCTGAGAATGGACGAATCAGTAGGGCAGCTAAGGTGTAGCAAGATAGCACTAATCCTGCAATGCTCTCGTCTGCGCCCAAATGGTTCATGACATAGAAAGGCAAAACAGGCAATAATTGATAGAAAGAGAAGAAGAGTAATAAATTAGATATAAATGTAAGAGTATAATCTCTCGTCCATAAACTGACAGAGTGGGTTGAAGTTGCCATACACAATAAAATTTCAATAAATTTTGACAAAGATACCATTAATTATCCGACATTACTGAAATAGGTTTCTATCAAAATTATATGTTGTTTTTGTTATAACGCTTAGAAGCTGTTTTAATTTTTTACCAGCATTTTACTACCACTCTTTTTGTAATCTTTTTCCGATGATTTTTGAGCTGTATTCACTACTATCTCGGCAAATCATCGAAAAAATAGCTCAAAAATAGCAGTAATAAAATTTTGAAAAAAAATTAAAACAACTTCTTAATAATACATGATTATATGAATAAAATAAAATGTATGTTTGTAAAATTTACAAAATAGAAAATTGTTAAAATAAATTTAAACAGCTTCTATAATAGAGTTAAATTAAATTTTGTGAAGTATGAAAACATCTGTAAGATTGATTCTTTGTGTGGTTTTTTCTATGTTTTCCTCTAATGTGTCTGGGCAAAATACAGATAGTGTGGCAGATAAATTAATTCATTACATTCGTGTAGCGGATCAATTTTCAAAAAGTATTCCTAGGGAGAATGTTTACCTGCATTTC
>JAVVZN010000093.1:0-6096 GCA_036650555.1 Rikenellaceae bacterium | reverse complement strand
TTGTGCATATTTATACATGCCACTCATTGGATATGTGTTTGATGAATATATACGTGAGTAACTATAAGTGAATGAAGAGAATATCTCTGGGGTAATATTCCATTGTAGACCACCATAGGCACCCCACATAGGTAGTGTTTGTAGATCACCTCTACGAGCTGCGTTTGGAACCATGTCGTAAGCAAAATTACTTAAATCATTCATATACGATGAGATCCCCTCACCATAAATACCTTGATAGTATGCTTTAAACGCATGACTGATAGTTGTGACACCGCTTAATTGAACCCCCCAACCATTATTGCGTTCAGTTTGCATGCTGCGTAGATCATCGTAATTCATACTACGATATAGACCACTTACACGCACATGACCACCACTTGGTGTGTTTGCTTGCAAGTAACCAACTATGTTTGGAACACCTTGCGGCTGTGAGATTGTTGTGGTGTTGTATGTGGCATTGACCGTTGGAAACTCCGCTGCCACCGCAAATTGAAATTTTTGCTTGGCAAACATACGAGTGTAACGAATTTGAGGCAGATGATAACCAGCATAGCTGATAGGTCCGCCATAGTCTATTGTAGGCGATATAGCATTAAGGTCAGTAAAGGTACTCCAACGCTGACCGATACTAAATCCCAAAAAATCAATGTAAGCATTACGAAGCTGAGGTGTGTAGTTGTTACCCATGAAATTCATCGACAAATAGACAGAGAACATACCCAATTTACCTGTGTTACCTACCATTTTTATAAAAAACTCAGATGTTGCTGCCGACATTAATGCCTGAGAACGAGGATGGTTGCCTAGCGATGTTGGAATAAAAGCGGTTTGAAAACCATCGTTAGTTGATGTTGGAACTATACCCACAAAATCTACTCCTGCCGTACCACGCACTGTGCCACCTATACCAAGAGCAAATTTGTGTTTTGAATCCATAAGTAGAAACCGAGGAGCAGATGGTTCCAAAAAATGCTTTTCAGGCACTGTTCTAATAAAATCTATTATCTGAATGCTCATTGGTTGAGATGGCGAGTAATAGAACACCTCTACTGCCGAATTATTTTTGCCATTTACATTTTGAGAAATAGCTGTGATCGGCAATATAAATAACATAAGGAAAAATAGTGGTAGAAATTTTTTCATATCCGTAAATTTTAATTTAAAATATAATGCTTTAAACAAATTTTGCGCCAAAATCGAAAATATAACTAACTTTGTAGCATGATTGATTACAACACTATTTTAAAACAAATTGGCATTGAGAGTCTTACTCCTATGCAAAACGAGGCACTTGAAAAGCATCTTGCCTACAATAATATCATGTTGCTCGCACCAACAGGATCAGGCAAGAGTGTGGCATTTATTCTCTCGGCACTTCAAAAGATTAAAGATTACTCAGCCTTAAATACAGAGATAGTCATACTTGCTCCCTCACGTGAGCTTGCACTTCAAATCGAAAGTGTGGTGGTTTCGTGTAAGATAGGAATGAAAGTCATGTCGCTCTACGGAGGTCATAAATTCAGAGACGAATCTAGTAGTTTGAAAAATCCGCCTAAAATCGTGATTGCCACACCAGGCAGGCTGTCCGACCACATCAGAAGAGGAACCATAACCCTAGAGGCTGTGCATCACATAATTATAGATGAGTTTGACAAATGCGTGGAGATGGGTTTTGAAGAAGACCTACTCGATATTTTCGGTGCTCTTGAAAATCTACAATCACGCACTCTTACATCTGCCACAAATAGCTGCGAGGTGCCTAAGTTTGTAGGATTTCATGATCCTTATATTGTTGATTTCTCCGCACAAGCCACACCTTTGAAAAAAGGTGATATAGTAACTAAGATTGTGAACTGTAAAGGCGATCGCCTAGAAACCCTCTACGACCTGCTTTGCACCTTTGAAGCAGCACCCACACTTGTGTTCTGTAACTACCGTGAAAGCACCGAAACGGTGAGCGACTTTTTGTGGAGTAAAGAGGTGGTTAATGATTATTACCATGGGCTTTTAGAGCAACAAGATCGTGAGCGATCATTGATAAAACTTCGTAATGGATCAGTGAATGTGCTAGTAGCCACAGACCTGGCTGCCCGCGGATTAGATATTGATGCACTAAGATATGTGGTACACTATGAGATGCCTATGTCGGAGGAGGCGTTTATACATCGTAGCGGACGTACGGGAAGAATGAACAGTGAGGGAGAAAATTATATTATTGCATCTCGTAATGGATATATGCCAGATTTTGTTTCAGACGACACCCCTTCTTTCGATGTTGAGAAAACTAACAATGCACCCAAAGATCCTGCATGGGACTCTCTATACATAGGAGCTGGAAAGAAAGATAAGATAAGTAAAGGCGACATAGCCGGATTTCTGACACAAGTAGGAGGATTAGAATTTTCAGAGATAGGAATGATAATCATACGCGATAGTTGCAGCTATGCCGCAATCAAATTTGGCACTCTCAACGATGTGCTAAAACGCGTAAAAGGAATGAAACTTAAAAAATCTAAATGTAGATTCGATGCTTGCCGATAAGAGCTTCTTTGGTTATTCTTATCAGACAACAATAAAATAGGCTATCTTAAAAGATAGCCTATTTTTATCATATATCATGCACGCTCATTTTAAAGAGCGATTAGAAGCTGTTTTAATTACTATAATGTTTCGCTACCGTATTTAGCAGAGAATAAATTCATGTCGTCAAGAACTTTCATAACTTTTTTAACAGCTAATGCTGATTCTTTAAGTTGTGTAGACTCTTCGTTGTTTAGTTTTAGGTCGATCACTTTTTCAACACCACCTTTACCAAGAACAACAGGAACGCCAAGATAAAGATCTTTCATGCCATATTCACCATTTAATGATGCACAAACAGGAAGCACAGCTTTAGTATCTTTAGCAATAGCCTCAACCATGATAGCAGCCGACAAACCTGGAGCATACCAAGCTGAAGTACCCATAAGTTTCACGATCTCACCACCACCATTTTTAGTACGCTCGATGATAGCATCTAATTTTGCTTTTGGCATTAATTCAGTTACAGGAATACCAGAAACAGTTGTGAAACGAGGAAGTGGAACCATTGAATCACCATGACCACCCATTAATTGAGCTTGAACAAGTTTTGGACTTGTTTGCAACTCTTCTGCTATGAATGCAGTGTAACGAGCAGTGTCAAGAATACCTGCCATACCCATAACACGATTTGATTTCAAACCTGATGCAAGGAATGCAGTGTATGTCATTACGTCGAGTGGATTTGATACAACGATGATAATTGGATTTTCGTTGTATTTCATTATACTTTCAGTAACTGTTTTAACGATACCAGCATTAATACTGATTAAGTCGTCGCGACTCATGCCTGGTTTGCGAGGCAAACCTGCAGTAATAACAACAACATCTGAACCAGCAGTTAGAGAATAATCATTTGTAGACCCTAATATACGAGTGTTAAAACCAAGAATTGGAGCAGTTTGCCACATGTCAAGACCTTTACCTTGAGGTATGCCATCTTTCACATCAACAATAACCAACTCTTTGCATACATCCATTCTAGCGATTTCGTGAGCACAAGTAGCACCAACGTTACCTGCACCAACTACTGTAATTTTGTTTACCATAATATTTATAATTAAATAAGTAATTTATATAATGCTGCAATATTTTAACTTGCAACTATCACTTTAAGCGCTATTTTTAATATTTGAAAAACATGAATGATTAACCGATAAGTTTTTCGTAATCAGCCGATGATAAAAGAGAATCTAATTCAGCAGGATTAGTAATTTTGATTTTGATCATCCAACCGTCACCATAAGGATCTTTATTCACTGTTTCGGGTGCATCAGATAGAATTTCATTAAATTCTAACACCTCACCGCTAACAGGGATAAATGCGTCGGAAACTGTTTTTACTGCTTCAATTGAGCCAAAAGTCTCATCTTTAGCCAATGTTTCGCCAATAGTATCTACATCAACAAATACAATATCGCCAAGCTGACCTTGAGCAAAATCAGTGATGCCGATAAATGCTTCATTTCCTTCTACACGAATCCATTCGTGATCTTTCGAGTACTTTAAATTTGTAGGAACACTCATAATGTAAGTATTTTAAATTTATTTATATAATTTAGTGTAGTGTTATTTAGCTAACAGTTAATATTATAACAGTTATTTTACTAACAGTTAATTTGCACAAATCACTTATAAACAACAGTAAATATTAAGCAAATGTAACGCATTTTGTTATAATATACAACTATCCAACAAGAAAAATAGTTGGAACTTTTTTAATATTTGGTATTTCAGATTTTCTCCACACTGAAACAGGCTTTGTTTTAATATATTGGCTTTGCGCAGTGATATTTGATGCCACACATAAAAGTGTATCGGGCAGCAACTCTTTCACTAAATCGGTAAAGAGTTTGTCGGCGCGATATGGAGCTTCTATGAAAATTTGTGTTTGATTTTTTGATATGGCTGCTCTCTCTAGCTCTTTTATCTTTCTCAATTTTTCATCGCCTTTTATGGGGAGGTAGCCATGAAAACAGAACGACTGACCATTCATTCCAGATGCCATCAATGAAAGTATTATGGAAGAAGGACCAACAAGCGGAATAACCTCAATGCCATGTCGATGAGCCACTGCCACAATATCGGCACCGGGATCAGCAACTCCGGGCACACCTGCCTCCGACATCACTCCGCACGACTCACCTTTAAGAATTGGTGTAATCATGGCCTCGACATCTGCTTTTAGCGTGTGCTCATTGAGTTCAACAAGGGTTAGTTCATCTATAACTTTAGAGAGTTTAAGAGAACTTATAAAACGCCGAGCAGTACGCAAGTTCTCAACCACGAAATAGTTCAGACCTGCCACAATGAGTTTGTTCAACTCAGGCAAACACTCCATTGGATTGTCGCTTTCAGCAATAGGAGTTGGGATTAAGTAAAGTTTACCGCTCATAGTGTCTACTCTTCTTCTTTAGGTGGAAGAAGAACTTTTATTGTAAATACGAGTGGTGTGTTGGGACGTATCACCGTTTTGCCCTGTGAGCTACCGGCAACTCCATATCCTAGATTTGAAGTGAATACCACCTTAGCAGTTTCGCCCACTCTCATCTTTTTCACACACTCTTTAAAACCTCTGATTGTTCCACCGTCGCTCTCACTTTCAGAATAAGTAAACGACATAGGCGCATATTTATCTTCACTTGTGCCTGATTGAGGCGTGTAGATGTTGTGTGCTTTAGCCACCTCTGAATCGTTTGTATCGAACACAAAACCATCTGTAAAATTACCTGTGTAGGTAAGCTCAACGGTTGTGTCTTTGCTGATGGTGTCGCCTTTAGGATTGCTGACTATTGTTTTGAAGAACATCATTGAAAGATCGGCAACAGTGTCTGACGGAGACATTTGCATGTAGTTCATTGCATACTGACGAACTTCGTCGCGTTCATATTTGTACATATCACTAATCACGCCATTGTATCTCATTCGCATAATTGCAGGAATACCGGCAGGTAACGATGAATTTCCTTGATAGCCGGTGGGAACTGATGTAAGAACAGAATTTCCGCTGTAAGCAAATTTTGAAATAGAAACTATATCAACAGAGTCATAAATATTCATACGTTGAATTAATTTTGCTTGAGCACTAGAAAGAGTATAACCTAGATTATATGCACTCACGCGCTCAGGAACGTAGTGAGTGAAATAGCTGAATGTGCCAAGAGTGTCGGCAACATCAGGATACATGTTGTAGTAGTAGTTTCCATCCAAAAGTTGAGAACGGTATGTCACTTCCAACCAATCGCTATTATATAATTCCCTAGGTTTAAGAGTTGGATCGTAATGATATATTCTTGCAAACAGACCCTCCTCTATCTCCTCCATATCGGGACGGTGTATGCTGACCCACGCTCGTAGCGATTTTAACTCATAAGATTCTGTTGTGCTTTCAACCTCTTTTGCACACGAATAAAACATCACCATGGCTGAAATGTTCGGCGCACGTAATCGATTTACGCGTATGGCGATTTCTAAAGAAGCTGGCGGGTTAGTTGCCGTTGGTTTTGGTCCTGT
>JAVVZN010000092.1:0-6104 GCA_036650555.1 Rikenellaceae bacterium | reverse complement strand
AAAATAGCATCTACCAAACATTCCTTACTGCTGAAAATGCGGCTAAATTCAAAGCGGTGAAAGGGGTGAGTAGTGTTGATCGAGTGATCCGTCATGGAGTTGATATAGATGTATTCCCTTACGACACAACAAACTACAAATGGACAGTTGATAATTTTGGACCCATAGAAGTTCCGTTTAAAGGTGAAACAGTTGATCTAACGCTTAAAAATCTCCCACTCTATAAACGAATAATTAAAAACTACGAAGGCAACACTTTAGAGGTTAAAAATGGTGAAATATTTATAAATTCGCAAAAAACCACCACATACACCTTTAAAATGAATTATTTCTTTATGATGGGCGACAATCGTCATAATTCTGTGGATTCGCGTATGTGGGGTTTTGTGCCAGAAGATCATGTGGTTGGTAAAGCATCGTTTGTTTGGTTGTCGCTGGATAAAAACAAGAAATTCCCGAATAATATCAGATTTAAAAGAATGTTCAGATCAATAAATAATGAAATATAAATTAATTATGAAGAGTAAATTGTTGATTGTTGCAATGATTGCTACATGTGGCGTGTCGTGCGCGCAAGAAAATGTATTAACTAGCAAAGAGAAAGCCGATGGTTGGCAGCTACTTTGGGATGGTAAAACAACTGAGGGTTGGAGAGGTGCTAAGATCGCTGAGTTTCCAAAAGATGGTTGGAAAATTGAAAATGGTGAGCTAATCGTGGTTTCATCGGGTGGTCGCGAATCGGCTAACGGTGGCGATATTATTACAGATAAAAAGTATGCTAATTTTGAACTTTCGGTAGATTTTAAAATTACTAAAGGGGCAAATAGCGGTGTTAAATATTTTGTCGATCCAGAGCTAAACAAAGGTGAAGGTTCTGCAATAGGTTGTGAGTTTCAGATACTTGACGATAATGTGCATCCTGATGCGAAACTAGGTGTAAATGGTAATCGTAAGCTAGGATCGCTGTATGATCTGATTCCTGCACCAACCGACAAACCCTACAATGATGGAGTATTCAACAATGCTAAGATAATCGTAAATGGTAATCATGTTGAGCACTACTTAAATGGGGTGAAAATTATTGAATATGATCGCAATAATCAAATGTGGAATGCACTTGTGGCATATAGTAAATATAAAGATTGGCCTCATTTTGGTAACTTAACATCTGGACATATCTTATTGCAAGATCATGGCGATGAGGTGCATTACAAAAATATCAAAATCAAAGAGTTAAAATAAACTGTTTGGAATAATAGATTTTTTTAATTATACAACAATATTATAAAATGGTACAAATATGTCAGTCATATTTGTACCATTTTAATAAATTAAAACAGCTTCTAACTATTAAAATGGTTTTTCATTATTTCGTTGCCCGTTTTTTTATTTGATATAATTACAAAAAATACTCCTATAAATACTAATGCTGCGGCGATCATAGTGGTGAGTGTTAGTTTGTCTTGACCTCTGAATGTAGCCAAAATTGTTGCCACAATCGGTTGAATATAAACATATATGCTCGACGATGTGGCAGAAACACCGCGTAGCCCATAATACAACATAGCAGTTGCTAATACTGTTCCAAGTAGTAGCATATAACCGAGCGATCCATAAACGTAGGGTGTCCATTTGGTAAAATCTGTTTTCAAAAAATCATGAGCAAATATAGGCACTACCACTGCCACACCAATAATTGATGCCCAGCCCATGATTGTGTATGGAGAGTATTTTGAAAAGAGGTTTTTAACATATACAGTGTTGATAGATGAGAATATGATACTGGCAAGGAGCATTAAGTCGCCATATAACCTCCACGAGTGTGGGGTGTTGCTTGCTGCGGTGTGGTAGTTGCTCATGATCATTGTTATGGCTCCCGCGGCACCTAATAAAACACCGAAAGTGCGTGATACAGTGATCTTCTCATGGATCATGATAGCCGAAATTATCATAATTATGATAGGTCCGGTGGTGGCAATAATTGATCCAGTGATCGGCGATGCGTAGTTCATTGCATCTATCATTAAATATTGTCGTCCGAAAATTAATAATACCGACACAATAACTATTTTCTTAATATCATGCCAATCAACTTTTGCCTTTTTTGCTATAAACATGGCAGGAATAAAAAATAGTGCTGTGAAAAAAGTGCGTAACAGATAAAGACTATCAGATGAAAGATCGTCGCCGATTAGTGATTTGTAGAAGGAATAGTTTGCTCCAAACATAATATTGGCAACTATCAGAGATATATGATATTTTATTGATGTCGATTTTAACATAATTTTATTGTTCTAGGATGTGTCGCTTTAGAAACAATTAATGTGCCTACTTGTATAAAATGATAAAATTATTAGGCATATTTCAGAAATAATTGTGTAATCTAAAATAATAATATTATCTTCGTAGAACCATATTACGTAGTCGAGAATTACAATTATGATCTCGTTATTTCTAGCTAACATATTATAAATGATATATAAGCAACAATAATTATTATATAAAATGAAAATAACAATCGTAGGGACAGGATATGTAGGTCTTGTTACAGGTACGTGTTTTGCGGAGATGGGAACACACGTGACATGTGTAGATATAGACCAACGAAAAATTGATAATTTAAACAAAGGTATAATGCCTATTTTTGAACCTGGATTAGAGGCATTGGTTATCAAAAATATGCACGATGGCAGATTGTCTTTTTCAACATCATTAAAAGAGAGTCTAAGTGATACCTCTGTTATTTTCAGTGCAGTTGGCACACCGCCCGACAACGATGGCTCGGCCGATCTTCAATATGTGATGGAGGTTGCACGCACGGTTGGCAGATATGCAGATAAATATTTTATTCTCGTAACAAAAAGTACAGTTCCTGTTGGCACAGCGGCGAAAGTCAGGGCAGCTGTAAAGTATGAATTGGAGTTGAGAGGTAAAGGAGATATGAAATTTGATATAGCAAGTAATCCCGAATTTTTGAAAGAAGGAGCTGCTGTAAAAGATTTCATGAATCCAGATAGAGTAGTTGTTGGTGTTGATTCAGATGAGGCGCATTTGTTGATGGAGCGGCTTTATAAGCCATTTACTCTGAATGGATTTCCTCTTATATTTATGGATGTGGCATCGGCTGAGATGACAAAATACGCTGCAAATGGCATGTTGGCAACACGTATCTCTTATATGAATGAGATTGCTAATCTCTGTGAGATAGTGGGGGCTGATATTGATATGGTGCGTCGTGGCATGGGATCTGATGCTCGTATAGGATCAAAATTCTTGTATGCAGGCGCAGGATATGGTGGCTCTTGTTTTCCTAAAGATGTGAGAGCTCTCTACAATGTAGGTAAACAAAACGGTTACAGAATGGCATTGATTGAGGCTGTGGAAGAGGTAAACGAACGTCAGAAGGAGGTGGTTTTCCATAAGCTAAAAATCATGTTCGATGGTGATATAAAAGGTAAAACCATAGCTATTTGGGGGCTTTCCTTCAAACCCGAAACCGACGACATGCGTGAGGCTCCATCACTAGTGGTGATAGATAGATTGCTTAGTGAGGGTGCAACCATCAAAGTGTTTGATCCTATTGCAATGGATGAAACGCGCAGACGAATTGGAGATAAAGTGACTTATTGTAATAACATATATGAGGCTGCTCTTGATGCAGATGCTGTGGTGCTTATGACCGAATGGAAACAGTTCCGTTTGCCTAGTTGGGGTGTTATCAGAAAGAGCATGAACGGCAATATTGTGGTTGATGGACGAAACATCTATGATGCAGATGAGATGCTAAGTGAGGGTTTTAGATATTCACGAATTGGAAAGAAAATAGAATAATGAAGAGAGTTTTAATAACTGGTGGCGCGGGATTTATCGGTTCGCATCTTAGCGAACGACTGCTTAGCGAGGGTGCCGATGTAATATGTTTAGACAACTACTTTACCGGAAGTAAAGATAATGTGCGTCATCTACTCGATAATCATAACTTTGAGCTTGTGCGTCACGACATCACCGAACCATATTATGCGGAGGTTGATGAGATATATAATCTAGCTTGTCCGGCATCGCCAATCCACTACCAACACAATCCCATAAAAACAATGAAAACATCGTTTTATGGTGCGATGAATATGCTCGGCTTAGCAAAACGTACGCGCGCAAAGATTCTACAAGCCTCAACAAGTGAGGTTTATGGCGATCCTTCGGTGCATCCTCAAGTCGAGGGGTATTGGGGTAATGTGAATCCAATAGGCATACGTAGTTGTTACGACGAGGGTAAGCGTTCGGCTGAAACGCTCTTTATGGATTACAATCGTCAGAATGGAGTGCGCATAAAAATAATACGCATATTCAACACCTATGGACCTCGCATGAATGTGGCAGATGGACGTGTGGTGTCGAATTTTATTGTTCAAGCGCTTCGCGATGAAGACATCACCATATACGGAGATGGCACTCAAACTCGTTCTTTTCAATATGTAGATGATCTAGTTGAAGCCATGACGCGTATGATGCGTACACCCGATAATATCACAGGTCCAGTCAATGTTGGAAACCCATCGGAGTTTACCATCCTTGAATTAGCCCAACATATAATTGAGCTAACAAATTCTAAATCAAAACTTATTTTCAATCCATTACCTTCAGACGATCCTCGTCAGCGCAAACCCGACATCTCTCTAGCCAAAGACATTTTAGATGGTTGGAACCCCGATGTTCGTTTGGTTGATGGATTACGCAAAACTATTGATTACTTCGATTCGGTGTTAAAAAAATAATATTATTTTATCTCTATGCGTCGGTTGATCTTTTTGACTGCTGATTCCAGTGAGCGTTCTGGTTCAATAATGTTGAACCCTTCCCAGAACACGGGGTCTAGGTAGTTTACTACTGCGTCGAACACTAGTTCTGTGGATTTTATGCGTTCGGAGGTTTTGAATTTACGTACATTTTCTTTTGTTCTATCGGTTACTACCATCTCTGATATTATGTTGTAGTCGGCAGTGAATTTGCGTTTGGGAGCGTTTATGTTCATGCCTATATCAGTTTTAGAGTAGTTGTAGTTCCATTTTGAGCCATCCCATAAATAGTCGATTATATAATTGGCTTTGTTCATTGTGATCTTATAGTTCATAGGGAGTTTCACCACATAACTTCTATATGAGTATGGATGAAATGCAACGTTGCACGAAAATTCGCACCGTGAGATGCCTAGATTTTCACGGTCAATACATATCTTCCCATCAAACATATAGATGTCATCTTTTTTGTCTTTCTCTGTGAAAATCACTACATATTGATCTCTTCCTTGTATTTGTGTGGCTGCTCCGAATGATAGGTCGTAGTAGGTGCTGATTGAGTCGGCTGAAAGAAATATATTTTCATAGTTTTTAGCAACATCAAGAGCTAGTGCAGTTGATATTCCACCTTGATAGTGCATCATTATTGTGTCTACACGAGAAAAATCGGAGCTACGACGCCCTTTGTATATTTTTGCACGATCGTAAGGTTGAGTTATTGGACTTTTGTAGATGTCGGTGATTACCTCTGCTATCGACACATATTTCTTATCTTTTTGAATCATCTCTCTATAAAAACCAACGAGACTCATTGGGTCGGATGGATAGTTAAATCGGGTGCGGAAAATAGCATCACGTAGTAGTGTGAGGGGGTTTCCGCCAGTTATGTAGATGTCGTCTATGATGATTGGTGCCCTATTAAGACGGGCAATAGTTTCTCTACTACCTACTTTCATTGTTAAAAGTTCATAACCGATTTGTTTGAACGAGATGTAGAATGTGGTGTCTGGAACTTTTATTGAGAAATAACCATCGCCATTGCTGACCACCGATATTTCTGTGTTTTGAACCCATACAGTGGCAAAAGCGATTTTGTCGCCGCTTTGAGAATCAATAGTTTTACCTGAAATAGTTTTTAAGCCTTGACCCCACATAGTGGCGGCTGATATAATAAGAATTAAAGTGACAAAATACCGTTTCATAATCGTGATATTTAGAATTAACTTGACACTTTTAAAATATATCCAAAGGTAATAAAAACAAATGATTTATCTATAAGAAGCTGTTTTGAATTTATTAATCTCGTTCTTT
>JAVVZN010000091.1:0-6138 GCA_036650555.1 Rikenellaceae bacterium | reverse complement strand
CATTTACGTACTAGGGGGCTTGGAAATTTTTATCTTAGACATGGGTAATAGATTAATACTTTTTTGAGAAAAAAGTACGCACTTGCAGTGCTTCAAAAAACGAAAACACTCTTAGAGTGTTTTCGGGAGCTGCGGGGCAGCTCCTTGGGTTTCGCTTGAAAGTAGGGCATAATTTTAAACCTGATAACAATATATTATGATAGCTATAATCGACTACTCCACTGGGAATCTCCGTTCGGTTGAGAACCTTTTTAAACGCATTGGCGTTCAATATATCATCACTTCCGACCCCAAAGAGATATGTAGTGCATCGCACGTGCTTCTTCCAGGGGTCGGGGCAGCAGGATCTGCCATGCAGAAACTTGAGCAGCGCCATCTCTCTGATCTCATCCGCAGCCTCACCGTTCCCACCATGGGCATCTGCTTAGGCATGCAGCTACTATGTTCATGGAGCGAGGAAGACAACACCGAATGTTTGAATATATTTCCGAACCGCGTAGAAAAGATGCAACAACGTGAAGGCATAAAAATTCCACATGTAGGCTGGAACCGCATAGAGAACCTAACCTCTCCCCTATTCAACAACATAGAACAAGGCAGCTACGTCTATTTCGTGCACTCATTCTCAGCCGACATAAATCACTGCACAATAGCCACCACACAACACGATGCCCCCTTTAGTGCATCACTTAACAACAAGAATTTCTACGGCTGTCAGTTCCACCCAGAGAAAAGCGGAGCCATAGGCGAACAGATCATGCAGAATTTTGTGTTGTTGTAGAGCAACCATAACATAGTTAATGTTTTTTGTCCGATAAAAATAATTGTTTTTAAAACTTTTCGTCATCAATTTTTACATTATGTTTCTTCGCATATTCTTTGGGATTTAACCCAAATTCTGCCTTGAAACATTTTGTAAAATAGGAGTGGCTCGAAAAGCCAACTATATACAACACCTCAGAAACAGAGAACCCTCCTTTGCACAACAACTCTGCTGCCTTTTTCAAACGCACTTTACGAATGTAGTCTATCGGAGTAAGATATGCGTAGTTTTTGAATAGATAATAGATTTTTTTCGACGATAACCCATTTACCTTACTGAGCATAGCCACATTTAACCCCACATCTGATATATGGCTCTCCACCGATTCGCATAGCAAAACATATAACTTCGCCTCGCTACTACTAGGCAGATTTTCGTGGCTTCCGTTTTTAACATTTAGCTCTGCAAGATTTTCTATTTTTTCACGATTATAATCAATTGTTTTTTCATCGTCAGACGCTGATGCAACATCCACAAACAACGCAACTGTTTTCTTAATTATATTGATATTACTAACTATCTTCTCATTATCGTAACACTCTTCGAAGATATTCGATAGAGGAGCATTTATCTGTTTGAAAATATTACTCATAAAATTGAGTTTCATATTGGAATAGTCAATGCTTCTACGTCTCGATATTTCATCTAATTTTCGATTTTGTTCTCTTACTACCACCACACCTATTACAACACACAACGACAAGACAACCAGCCAGTACAACATATATGCTATTCTATTTTTATACCATGGTGGACGTATCGTGACTTGCATAGTTTTGACAACACTATCGCCATACAATCCGCTGATAACCTGAAACTGATACTCGCCAGGGGGGACATTATGAAATTTTGCAGAGTGACTGTCATTGCTGTTTTCCGACCAATGATCATCAAATCCGAGCAACCTATATCTATACGCACTTTTATTAACCAAAGAAGCGTTTACGGCAGCATATTCCAAAGTAAATGTATTTAGATCATAAGGTAAGACAATATGATCTAAGTATTCGATAGCTTTTGGTAATACCACATATTCAGAATATTCTTTTTCAGGAACAATCAACTCATCGAATAATCTTAACCCAACAATAGCAATATCATTTGCTGCATGTTGATTCTCAATGATATTGTTATGGTTTATTTCACCGTAAGAATCTAAAGAACAATAATATATCTTATCATTACTTTTGTCATGATAAATATTTGTAAACGCTATGTCTCCATATTTGCTAGGAAACCTTTCTACTATTTTATTAGTGAGTAGATCTATCTCCACCCACTCCGTGGTAGATCTTATCCATAGCTCATTATCGTTGGCAACATAAACTTTTGTTATTACAGAATCTAATCTCTCTATTTTTAGATCTTCGTAAGCTCCGTTAGCTCCATGAATAACGCCTAATCCACTATCTGAAACGACAAGCACATCGTTTTCACGATACCGACTTAGACTTAATATATTATTTGAAGAGATATTGCCAATGTCTTTTGTGTACACTACCCTCTCACTTGGATTATTAGAGTTTATTTTCACCACTCCGTAATCTTCACCGTAAACCCACATAGTTTGCCGAGAGGAGAAATAGACATACGGGACACTTAGATTTTCATCTATATTATATTTTACGCTTTTAGCATTATATTGATAATCAGCAGAAATATTACTACCTTCAACACTGTTGATAAGTTTTTGTTTATCAACAACATACAAGCCATTATCGTATGTAGACAGATACAATTTACCATCATGCTCTTGCGTTTTGTAGAGCCAGTTTGAATTATAGCTCACATCATCTCCTACTATATTGTATGTTTTAACTCTATCGGTCTTAAAATTATAACTCTGTAATCCTAGGTAAGCCGACATCCATAAAATATCACCACTCGAATCTAAACATATATCTGAGATGCTATTAGAATTTAATCTATGATTGATCTCTTCTCTCGACGACAACTGTACAAAAGATCCCTTCTGATTAAAAATAAGCACTCCATTGTCACCAGCCACAATTATATTTCCTCTATCGTCTTTTAATATTTCTGATAATTTATTTGTTGTTTCTTTTCCTGTCACATCTTTTAAAAACATGTGTGTGAAATTATTATCTAAAGGAAGTAACGACACTCCTCGCTCTGTTCCAATCCATAAATTATTATTTTTGTCGATACTCAAGCTGTGAACAAGATTATCGCTTAGCGATTTTGCATTTCCGGAAGAGTGCTCATAACTGGCTAATATATTACTGTTTTGATCAAAACAATGCAACCCAATTGAACTTCCAACCCACATTCTACCATCTTTGTCGTAGATAAGATCATTAACCCTATCACATTTAAGTAAGAGTTTAAAAGATTTATCACTACGATTATAGAGCATCAAACCCTGTTCTGTGCCGAGATACAATAGATTTCTATCTGTTTTGTGCTGTAATATTGCGCGTAGGTGGCTATCTTTAAATGTATCTATTCTTGGCAAATCACAACGAATAAACTTTTGATCAATAGCATCCCACTCTAAATAGAAATTATATCCGCCAACTAAATATTCACCGAAAGGAGATAGATAGCCATACAACCTTAGATTATTACGTTTGAAATTAGCTGTCAGAACATTAGAGAGATCTATTGGATTCAAAACATTCTTCTCCAAATCGTATATATATACACCTTCATTCGATGTTATCCAATATTTTGACTTACTGTGTCGTAGTATGGTGTATATTTTATGATTTTGTAAAACCTCACATTGCTGCAACTTTTTTGTGTGGCGATCAAACTTAAACAACCCATTGTAAGCCCCAAACAACACCGCAACAGAGTCTTCACAATTTATTGCAAAAATTCTATTCGGCTCCACTCCTTGAACTGTGCCATATCTAGCACAATCTTCAAATGATTCTCCATTGAACCTACTACACGAAGAGTAGCTGACAAACCAAACATAACCATATTTATCAACAGCAATGTCTTCAACTAGTCTATTAGAATATGAAGTGTGACTTGCTATATCTATAAAATTATTTTGAAATGGGACAAGAGTGTTATGTTCAACAAACGACAGATGAATAAAACAATTAATATAGAATATCAACAAAAACTTAATCTTTCTCATTGTGATTAAAACTTGATTATAATTTGATTATAATTTACAAATATAATTATAATATTATAGATGCAAGGACACGATACAACAAAATAATGGGCACATTTGAATTATTTTCAAAATAATATTTCATCATAACATCCTAATTATCACTACGATAATTTCAATACGTCATATTTTAGATAAATTATTAATTCAACTTTCAATTTAGCGTATTTAGCATGAAATTGATAATAATATGACAAAACGAGCAAAGAACAATCACAACCAATACATACTTTTGCAAAAGACATTTAGACAACGATTAATCTATTCTAATCGAGTCTTATATCACTAACCTTTAAAAACAAAAAAATGAAACAAAATCTACCAATGATGTACGCAACAGTACTCTTGAGTCTTCTATCTTTCCATCCCACTATATGCTCAGCAGGTGGGATAGAAATTAGTCAAGAGATTGAAACTAGGAGCGATGATCAATCAGTGAAACGAACAATCACTGTAAAAGATGCCAGTGGAGCAGCAATAACTGGTGCAATAGTTAAAAACGATGCTAGTGGCAAAGCCGCTATCACCGACATCAACGGCAGTGCAATGGTGGCTGCAAATGATGGGGAGAAGATCTCAGTAGACTTTATGGGATACAAAACTCATACACTAACAGCCAGTGTGGCCGACACCTATTTAGTGATATTGGAAACCGACGAACTACTAGTAGACGAAGTGGTGGTGGTGGGTTATGGTGTGCAAAAGAAAGTTAATTTAACTGGTTCTGTGTCGCAAGTTGAGATGGATAAAGTGCTTGGCGATCGACCTGTGACCTCTGTAACAAATGCACTTCAAGGTTCTATTCCCGGATTACAGATAACCGGAAACAGTGCACAACCTGGCAAAAATCAAAGTATAAACATTCGTGGAACAACCTCAATCAATGGTGGTGGTCCACTAATTTTGATCGACAATGTTCCAGGCGACATAAACATGATAAACCCTGAAGACATAGAGAGCATATCAGTGCTTAAAGATGCCGCATCTACTGCGATATATGGAGCGCGCGGAGCATTTGGGGTCATGCTTATAACCACTAAAAAAGCCAAAAACGACACTAAGTTATCTATCAACTACAATAATAACTTCGGATTTTCAAAGTCGCTTAACGTCACCGAGTCAGCATCACTTGAGAATTTTCTAAACTCTTATCTCGATGCAGAATTTGGAGGTAAAAAATATTGGACAGGACAAGACATTCCAACATGGCTAAGCCTAGCCGAAGAGTATCGTACAAACCCTGAGGCAATGCTTCAAAAGGGACATTTCATAGGAAGTGAAAAAGACACCTATGTGCTTAACGGCACCGATGCCGATGTGGCAGCCAACAGATATTATTTCTTTGAAAACAACCAGCAGAAAAAGATGCTCGACAATTTTGGTTTCCAACAAATACATAACGTATCGGCAAGTGGTGGTTCCAAAAACATAGCATACCGTATTGCAATGGGCTACATGAGCAACAACGGTGTTTTGAAAACAAACAAAGATTCTGAATCTCGTACCAACGTCAGTTCGTATGTAAATGCCGATATTACCAATTGGTTCTCAACATCTCTTGACTTAAAATATGCAAAGAGCAAAATCAAAGAGCCATACGCATCAAACATATGGAGTGCAAACGAAAGTTCATACCAGCCACAAGGCATCATTCCGTTTAATGGCGAAGAATACCTAGCCGACACGCGCGAAAACAGACTAAAATACTCGCCTATCATCAACCGTACGGCCAACGACACCAGAATATATTCAAGAAGTTCAATCCATCCACTAAAAGGGCTTGAAGCTATATTTGAATACACATACAATGGAGTAGACAACGACATGACTCAGAACAATGTTATAGAAACATTTGTTCCAATCTCACTATCGCCAGGCAACAACACTCAAACTCAATATTGGAACAACAAAAGCAATTCAGATTACAATGCGCTGAATGCCTATGTGGCATATCAATTTGATATAAACAAAAGTCATAATTTCAAGATTATGGCAGGTTTTGCGCAAGAACAACGCGTCTACAAAGCTCTTAACGTCACACGAAAAGATTTAATCAACCCATCACTTCCTTCAATCAATGGTTCAACAGGAGAGATCATCTCAACCGACGACTACAAAGAATATATAATCCGAGGCGGATATTTCAGAGTGAACTACGACTACA